>CARMXJ010000037.1 GCA_949025205.1 uncultured Bacilli bacterium
TAATTTTCAACCTGTTGGATTTGGTTTACTTCTTACACTTTTATAGTACCAAATAGAGATAGTAAAAGAATTACATAGAGATAAAGCTATTGAAGTTTTAAAAGTGAGAGGAGAATAAATATGCACACACGAAGTAACGATAAAATAGAATATGAAGACGAAATAAAAAGCATGTCGCATGATGATTTTAAGGGATATTGCTTAAAGGTTTCAAAAGAAATAAATGATTACTGTACTAACAATAATTTGAGAATCGATTATGTTGTTCCTATTTTACGTAGTGGTGCAGTACCTGCTGTTTATATTGCAAATGAATTAAATCTAATAAAGTTTGCACCAATTCAAGTAAAAAAGATAAAACAAAATGGAATTTATGATCACATAATATTGTTAAATACTTTAAAAGATTTAGATAAAAATAAAGAATTAGTATTATTGATAGTTGAGGGAACTTATAGTTCAGGAGATACTGTAAATACTGCTTTAGATGAAATAAGAAAAACATTACCTAAAGCAAAAATTTTATTTTCAACAATTTGTATAAGGGGAGAAGAAAATATGCCAAAAGATATTGTAAAAGGATTTTATGGTTTTGATTTACCAAGAGAAAAACTTTTTACATATCCATGGGAAAGTGTAGATATGAAAGAAAATCATCCAGATCAAAAAATAGAAAATATTTTTTATTAATTAATTTTTGTATTAAGTAAAAATAGTTAGGGAGAAAATCAAATGATTGAATATAGAAAAATAGATATTACTGAAAAAGATAATTTAAAAAAATTGATTGATATAGTTTTAAATGGGTTAGAAAGAAAAGAATTTTTTATTCCTTTTACTGAGGAAGAAATTAATATGATGTTTGATAGTTCTATAGCAATAACTTATGGTGCTTATGATAATAATAAACTAGTAGGAACTGCACAATTATATTTAAATGAGAATTATGTTAATGAGATAAAAGAAATATTAGAATTAAAAAATAATAAAATAGCAGAATTAGGTGGAGCATTAGTATTGAAAGAATATAGAAATAAAGGAATAATTAAAAATCTGCTTTCAATTTTGATTAAAGAGGCAGAAAATAAAAATTATGATTATTTAGTTGCAACAGTTCATCCAGAAAATATTGCTTCGAATAAGGCAGTTTTATCAACTAATAGACATCTTGCGAAACTAAATATCTAAGCAAAAATTGTAAAGAGAACACAGGAAAAGTGCTCTAGAAATAAAAGTGTGTTTACGATTTCTATAGCGTTCTGATAAGATTCTAAAAATTTTTAATTGACTATTAACATGTTCTATTGCTATTCTTATACTGGAAATCAAATGATTCAAATCCTTATCTTGCTCGGTAAGTGGATGAAGCTTTGATTTCTTTTTTGGTGTTAAACACTTAGAAAGAATCTTATTTAAACCTTGGTATCCACTATCTGCAAGCATAGGTATTTCTTTATCCATGTTTTGGGTATCTTTAAATAAAGTAAAGTCATGAACGCTTCCTTTATCAAAGGCAACATATACAATTTTTTTAGTATCTTCTTCTATAATAAGTTGAATCTTCATAGTATGTTTTTTCTTTTTTCCAGAATAGTATTCTCTTTGTATTTCTTGGATTTTTGGCCTTTCTATCGCACATTCCATAACATCTACTATATATTCTTTAGTTTTATCAAGTTTTGTTATATCAAAATCTTCTGTCATATATTTTTCTAGTACAGATTGAGACCAAATCATCCAACGATAAGCATTGCTTTCATCAATGCCAAAATACATTCCTAGTTTTAGGAATGTATTATAATCTCTTAAATATCCATACATTAGCAATAACACATCTGGTATTTTTAATTTTGGTGGACGACCACCATGATTATGTTTTTTATTTTGTTCTTCTTCTAATATCGCCACCTGAAATTCAAACACTTCTCTTTTTACTCCTACTGCTCTTTTAAATTTCGTATCATTTAATCCCTTTAATTCTTCGTACTTCAATTATTATTCACCATTATAAAAATACCATATTTTCTGCTTTTTGGATATGGTATTTTGGTTTTCCAATTAGTTTCGCAAGATGTCTAATGTTTCAATAGTTTTAAATTCTAACATCAAAAAAGTCCTCCTTCCTAGAAAGAAAACTAAAGTCTTTTATATAAAATAAAAACTCACGAACTTTAATTAGTCCGTAAGTTGTTTTCAAATGGAGCAAGTGAGCGGGATCGAACCGCCATCTCAACCTTGGCAAGGTCGTATACTAACCATTGTACTACACCTGCGTGACTAAATAATAACAAAACTAACTTTAAAATGCAATATGTTAATTTGAAAAAATAAGAATTAATGGTATAATGATTTAAAGTAAGAAGGGATGCAGTGAACATGAATAGTACAACAAAATCAAAAAAGAACAAAAAGAAAAAAATAATTCTTTGTCTATTTTTTATATTAATAATAGCAGTTGTAATAACGGGATATTTTCTTTATTTTAAAAAAGAAGATCCTGTACCAGAACCAGTAAAAGTAGAAGTATTAGATAAAATCACGGGATATGATTATAATTTAGAAGATCGGGATACTGCTCTTTATAAAGAAAAATTTTTAAAATTAAAAGAACTTTTAGAAAACAATGAAATTGATTATGAAGAATATGCCAAAACAATAGCAGAATTATTTGTGATAGACTTATATACAATTGAAAATAAAATAAGCAAATATGATGTTGGTGCATTAGAATTTATATATCTGGAAGAACAAGAAAAATTCAAAAATAAAGTTATAGATACTCTATATAAATTAGTAGAAGATAATTCAACAAATACCAGAAAACAAGAGTTGCCAGTGGTTAATAATGTCGTTTTGGAAAAATTACAAGAAACAACTTATAAAAAAGGAAATAACACATTACCTGGATACAAAGTAAAAGCAACTATTTCTTATGAAAAAGATTTAAAATACGATAAAGAAGTAAATTTAACCCTTGTAAAAGAAGAAAATAGAATATACGTTGTAAATATTTCTCCAAACGCGTGATTCCAAAAAAGATTGTACAATCTTTTTTTATTTAGTATAATGAAAAAAAGAATAGGTGGTTATTTTATGAGCGATGAAAATAGCAAATCGAGTAGAAGAAACATAACAAAAGTAATCATTTTAGTTGTATCTTTAATTGTAATTGGAGTCAGTGGAACTTATGCCTATTTTACTATGTCATTAACAGGAGATCCTTCTGAAACAAAAGCAACAGCAGGCGTATTCAAAGTAATAAGTAGTTTAGAGGATGTAAGTGCGATTAATAATACAAGACTTAGACTAGTTGATGCAGCAGATAAAGAGACAAAAGCAGAAAAATTAACTTTTACGGTTACGAGTCTTCCAGAATCCAATGTAGATGCACGGTATTATATACGACTAAAAAATATAGAACTATCTAAAAATTTATATAGTCCTTATTTAAAGTGGGAAATTGCAAAGAATACCGGCGAAATTTTAGCTAGTGGTGATTTTTCACAAGCCCAAAGGGATGGAGCTGCTGCTACAAATGAAGCAGATAATGTGCTAACAAATGCAAAAGATATAGACTTAACCGCTAGTACCCAAACTACTTCCGGAAAAAATGGCTTAGTATTAACCCAAAAAACAACAGAAACGCTGGTCTTTAGAATATGGTTACAAGATGACCCCAACACAAACCAAATTGATTTAACAAATGGAAGTTTTGCAGGTCGCTTGTTTTTAGAAGCTGTGCCTATTTCTGAGATAAACCCATAGCAAAAAAAGCACCTTAAAGTGCTTTTTTATAATCTTCAAATTCAAAAGAAGAAATACCCTTTCTTTTTAAATGAAAGTATTGCTTTTTAAAATATGTCACTAGCAATCTTTCAAGCATTGGAATGTAAGCAAGTAATGTTGGAGTTTCATGTAATTTAATAATACTTTGTGGACTTAAAAACTGTTTTTCGTCTTGTATAACTGTCGTAAAACATTCTGGCTTAATAAACGTCACTCCTAAATAAGATAAATGTTCCTTTTCTTTTTTAAATATGCGTAAGAAAATAGCATTTTCTATTGGTTTCTCTCTTTCAATTCTATATAATGGGGTATCTAATTCTTTAAAATTTTCAAAGTAAGAATAAATATCTTTCATAAATAAAATCCTCCTTCTAAGGCTTAAAAATTCTATCATAAAATAATTTTATTGTATAGTCCCTTTTTTATTATTCCAAAAAATGCTATAATACATTCATAAAAAAGGTGATACCAATGGAAATAAAAGCACTCTTATTAACTCTTGTAGTGAGTCTATTCTTCTTGATAGGCATTTTAATACCTAAACTTATTTCAAATAAAAGAAAATTAGTTTCTTTTACAACAGGTTTAACATTTATCATTATGCTTTGTCTCATTCTTTTAGACCTTATCCCTGAAACAATAGAAGTTTTAGAACCTTTTACAAATTTAAAAAATGGTTTGTTTTTTCTCATATTTACACTACTAGGCTATTTCTCTTTAAAAATAGTAGATAGATTTGTACCAGAACATACACATGAGCATCACGAAGAAAATGATAATATAAAGGAACACGAAGAACATGCTTATCATATTGGTCTTATCACTGCAATTTCTTTAATGGTGCATAATGTTTTAGAAGGTATATCCATATACATAGCAGGAACAACGGATTTTCATTTGGGATTTTTAATGTCTTTTATGGTGGGTTGTCACAATCTTCCTTTAGGAGTAGAAGTGGCAGCGAGTATGGAACAAAACAAAAGCATTTCCAAATACATAACCCTATTTTTTCTAGTAGTCTCTAGTTTTTTAGGAGCCTTTGTACTTTTTTTATTAAACCAAAGTTTGGATGCTTTATTAGAAGGAATCCTTTTATCTTTAACGATAGGGATGTTACTTTATATAAGTCTTCAAGAACTTTTTCCAGAAATTAGAAAAAATATCCGAAACAGAGAGTTAAAAATCGGAATTGGCATAGGATTGCTATTATCTTTGGTATTATGTCTTTTCTAAAAGGAAAGAAAAGAAAAGTAGGATTGGTCTTACAAGGGGGAGGTACCAGAGGTGCTTACCAAATCGGTGCTTATTATGCTTTTAAAAAAGCGCATATCAAGTTTGATGGAGTATGTGGAACGAGTATTGGTGCTTTTAATGGAGCGTTAATTGCAAGTCATCAAGAAAAAGAACTTTTAAAATTTTGGCAAAATCTTTCTGTTTTAGAATTACTTGGATATGAAGAAGAATATATAAAGAAAAAAGAAAACAAAGAATTTGACTTATCTTACTTAAAATTAAGCATCAAAAATATAGGGAAAATCATAAAATCACGTGGAATAGAAATAAAAGGATTAGAAAACGTTTTAACAAATATTCTGGATAAAGAAGCACTTATGAACAGCAAGATGGATTATGGCATTTGTACCATTAGAGTTCATCATTTTAAACCACTTTATATTTATAAAGAAGAAATGGAAAATAAGAAAATAAACGATTACATTTTAGCAAGTTGTTATCTTCCCTTCTTCAAAATGGAGAAAAAGATAGATGCCCATTATTATTTAGATGGAGGATTCTATGACAATGCTCCCATAAACATGCTAATCAAAAAAGGATACCAAAAAATATACGTTGTGGAATTAAATCCACTTATCAACAGAAAACAAAAGCCATTAAAAGAAGTAGAAACAATTAAGATAACCCCAAAAAGAAGTCTAGGTGGAGTAGTAAATACAGATAAAAAAAGCATACAAGAAAATATAAAGATGGGGTATTATGATACATTAAGAATCATCAAAAAATTAGACGGTTATCAATATTGTTTTAAAAACTATTCTACCTGTTTTTATAATAGAATAACTAGAAAAATAGAGAGAAAACTTTTAAATAGAGTAATGGGATTTTTCCACGTAAAAACAAAAAAAGAAGCGGTACTAAAATCTTTAGAATACATAATGGAACAAGAAGAGATAGATTTTTATAAAATTTACAATCCATTTAAAGTAATTCGAAATTTAAAAAAAACTACAAAACAAACTCATTTCATTGCTAAATTTGTAAGACAAATAAAAAATTTTTAAGAATAAATAACTTACCAGTTATAAACAATGACAAATAAAAGAAACTGTGTTATCATAAATTTATTAAAGCGAGGGATTTAATTATGGGAAGATTTCCAAATATAGCAGCAAGTAAAGCCAAAACAGGAGCAGCGAAAGCCAAAGTATACTCTAGTTTTGCCAAAGAAATATACCAAACAGCAAAAAATGGTGGTACTGACCCAAACGGAAACTTAAATTTAAGAAGACTAATTGAAAAAGCCAAAAAAGAACAAGTACCAAATGATGTTATCAATCGTGCCATTGAAAAAGCAAAAGGAGTAGGAGGGGAAGACTACCAAACAATTCTTTACGAAGGATTTGGACCAGGTGCATCCACTTTAATTATCAAGACAATGACCGATAACGTAAATCGTACAGTGGCAGAAGTACGTGCTGCTTTTAATAAAGTACACAAAAGTCTAGGAGTAACAAATTCTGTATCTTATAATTACGACAACCTAACCCTTGTAAGTTTTAAATGCGACAAGGAAGAAGAAATATTTAATGCTTTACTTGAACAAGAAATAGACATTACAGACTTTGAAACAGAAGAGGGCATTTTAACCATTTCTGTAAATCCAAATCTACAACACAAATTAAAAGATGCTTTAGAAAAATTAATTCCTTCTATTGACTATTTGGTCGATGAAACAGGCTATTATCCAAAAGATAAAGTAACATTATCGAATGAAGAAATGGAAGATTTTCAAAAACTAATGCGCATCTTAGATGATGTAGAAGATGTAACCAATGTTTACCACAACGTAAATATAGAAGAATAATAATGTAAAGATTACAAAAGATAGACACTTCATATGAAAAGAAAAAAAGTGTCTTTTTTATAAATAAAGTAGGGATTTTAGAATCTCTTAGGCGATACCAAAATCCTTGCAGAGTCAATTATAGATATAGAATTTCTTAGAAAACTTTGTTATAATGAACGAGTAACATAAAAGGAGTTGATAAAATGTCTTTACAAGCTCTATGGGCAATGCTAACAAAAATTATAGACATTTGTGTAGTGTGGCTACTATTTTACTATATTTTAAAGAATTTAAGAAACAACGTAAAAATGATTTTAATTGTAAAAGGAGTCATTCTTATTTTAGCAATTGAAGTCATGAGTAAGATTTTTAATCTGTATACAGTAGGTATTTTATTGGAGTATATACTAGAATGGGGACCACTTGCTTTAATCATTATTTTCCAACCAGAAATACGAAGTGTTTTAGAAAGTATTGGACGTACCCAACTTTTAGGAAGACATAAAACCTTGACGGGTGATGAACGTGAGAAAATGGTTTGTGAAATTATGGAAGCCGTAGAATATCTAAAGAAAAATAGAATTGGTGCTCTTATGGTAATTGAAAGAGATATTTCTTTGCAAGAATACATAGAACCTGCAACCAAAATCTATGCGGATGTCACAAACGAATTATTATGTAATTTATTTTTTCCTAACTCTCCTTTACACGATGGAGGAGTAATCATCCAAGGGAACCGGATTACTTGTGCAGGAAGTGTATTTAAAACCAGTATGGACCCAAATGTAAACAAAAAATTAGGAACAAGACATAGAGCTGCTTTAGGAATTGCAGAAGAAAGCGATGCTCTTGCTTTAGTAGTATCAGAAGAGACGGGGCGTATTAGCATTGCATGTGATGGAGATTTGAATTACAACTTATCCTTAGATGAATTTAGATTACGCCTTATGGAAGAATTAAAACCTAAAGCTGAAGTCTTCTATGAAGCTGACCGCGAAGAAGAAAGCGAGGACGAAATAGATGACTAAAAAGAACAAAAAGAAAAATCCGTTTATTAGTCTATTGAAAGGGATTTATAATAGCATAGATAAAATATTTATTACTCCTATAAGTCGAATTATTTTTAAAATTTCAGACCAATTAAGAAACAATTCCAATAAGATTGAAAGAATTTTAAATAGACCTCATATCCTTCTTTACTTATCTTTAATTTTTGCAGTAGGGATGTTTTTCTTGGTAGATAAAGAAGTGATCAACTTAGTCCAAAACGAAGCAGAAATTATTTCCAATCAACCTGTTAAAGTATTATATAACCAAGAAGCTTATGTGGTAGAAGGACTAGTAGAGAGTGTAGATATTATCTTAACAGGAAACAAAAGTGCTATTTATTTAGCCAAACAACTAGGAGATCATGAAGTAGTACTAGATTTAACAGATTACAAACCAAGTAAAACGCCTTATCGCGTAAAATTAACCTATAACCAAACGGTAGATTCCATTAAATACAAATTAGACCCTACTTATTTAACGGTAACTATTAAAGAAAAAGTAAGCAAGCAATATGCGATTTCTTACGAACTATTAAACGAAAGCAAATTAAATGAAAAATTAAGTGTAGAAAATGTAGAACTATCAAAAACAGAAGTCATTGTAAAAGGTTCTGAAGATGCATTAGAAAAAATCGCAACGGTAAAAGCCTTAGTAGATTTAAACAACGCAGAATACAAAGATGCTGGAACTTATGAAACCGATAATATTCCACTAGCAGCTTATGATGAAAAAGGAAATTTACTAAATAATGTAGAGATTGTTCCAAACACAGTGTCTGCAACCATTACACTAGATACATATAAAGCAACAGTTCCAATTAAAGTTCTAACAACAGGAACCCTTGTAACAGGAAAATCTATTTCTTCTGTCACCATTAATGGTGGTAATAACTATTCTGTTGATATTTACGGAGAAAAAAGTGTTTTAGATAATATTACAGCAGTTCCAGTGACAATTGATATAAACGGACTTGGAAACAGTGGATCAAAATCCTATAACGTATCCATATCTAAACCAACAGGTGTCAGATATATAAGTGATTCCAGTGCTAAAATAACAGTTAACTTTGGAGATGAAAAACAAAAAACATTGAATATTACAGATATAGCAAACAAAAACTTGGACAGTAACTTAAAAGTAAATTTAGCAGATGCAAATGCGATAGCAGTGCAAGTAAAAGGAGTAGATACAGTAATTGATAGTATTACCGAAGAAAATATCTCTGCTTATGTCGATTTATCTGGTTATACAGTTGGGGAATATGAAGTAGACTTAAAAATTGAGGGGGATGACCCACGAGTAACTTATGTCGTAACGAATAAAGTAAAAATTATAATTAGTGAAAAATAAAAAAGTGCTTTTTAATGGGCACTTTTTTACTTAACATCGTTAGAAATGTGGTTAAATAATAAACCGATATTAATTAAACCACAAATACCAACTAAACTATAAACTATTCTAGTAATAGCACTATTTTCTTGGAACAATGCGGATACTAAATTGAAATCAAAAAATCCAATTAATCCCCAGTTAATAGCACCAATAATGGTAAATACTAGACATACTTTATGTACAGTTTCCATTTTATCACTCACCTTTATTCTTATTATGAACTAAAGATTATGATTTTATTCATGAATATTTTGGCGAATTTAAAATATAGTTAACTAGAAAAGGAAAGTGGTTAAGTGAAAAAAATAGGTATTTTAACATTAGTAGTACTCCTATTAACGTGTGGTTGTGGTAAAACAGATGTAACGAAAGTAAAAAGTGATTTCGAATCAAAAGTAACAAAAGCAAAATCATACTCTTTAACAGGAACTATGGAAATAATGAACAACGAAGACACATTTGTATATACAGTAGAAGCATCCTTCTTAAAAGATGACTACTACAAAGTAAGACTCATTAATCAAACCAACAATCATGAACAAGTCATATTAAAAAACACGGATGGAGTATATGTAGTAACTCCAAGCTTAAACAAATCGTTTAAGTTCCAAAGCGAATGGCCCAATAATTCAAGCCAATCCTATCTATTAGCATCGCTATTAAGTGATGTCAAAAATGATGCAGAAAGTACATTAGAAGAAACCGATAACAATTACGTTATAAAAGCAAACGTAAACTATCCTAATAACAATGAACTTGTCTATGAAAAAATATATTTTGACAAAGATATGAATTTAGAAAAAGTAGAGGTATTTAATAATGATGATATAGTAAAAATAAAAGTAAATATAAAATCTCTAGACTTAAAAGCAGGGTTAGAAGAAGATGACTTTGTATTAAATGATTTAATCGACCAAGATTGTTGCAATACAAATACTTGTGAAAATGATAAAGAAAACACTTGTGAAAATAACAAAACTCCTGACAAAAAAACAGGCTCTATAAATGATATTATATATCCGTTATTTATCCCAAGTGAAACGTATCTTACTAGTAAAGAAGTTTTAGATACGGAAGAAGGAGATAGAGTCATTCTAACCTACAGTGGAAATAAAAACTTTGTCTTAGTAGAAGAACAAGCAACATCAAGTACTGACTTTGAAATCATTCCTGTATATGGGGACCCACTTTTATTAAATGATAGTGTAGCTGCTCTTCAAGCCAATTCCATTTACTGGACAAGTAACAATATGGAATATTATTTAACAGGAAATGATTTATCAAATGAAGAATTGTTATCAATTGCTACATCACTTACGAATGCCGATGTTGTAACAAGCAGTCAAATTGAAAAATAATAAAAATGAATTGTTTGCTTAACAAAAAAGGCAAACAATTTTTTGTGAAAATTATACAAGAAGATTTAGATTTATAAATTTTACACTTTAAATCAAAAATATGCTATACTAATACCAATAAAAGGTGATAGAATGAAAAAAATAGAAGAAGGTTTTAATAAACTAATTAGAATAGAAATCATTTTTTCTATAATTTACACATTACTTGGTATTTTTATATATATAAAAAGCGAGATGACCAACAGTATTGTAGGAATAATGATAGGGACGTTCTTTTTACTAACAGGAATAATAGAAATATTTACATCTATCGATAAAAATAAAATAACACTTTTTAAATACAATCTGTTTTTTGGAATTATAAGTATTCTTTTAGGAATTATGATGATGTTAAATCCTCTATCTATTATAAATATTTTAAACATTGGACTAGGAATATGGATTTTAATAGAAGGAATAAATAAAGTAGTATATTTCATATTTTTAAAAAAAGTGAGAGAAAGAAGCAATATACTTTTTTTAGTATCTTCTTTATTATTTATTTTCTTAGGAATCATTTTAATTGTCTATCCATTTAGAAGTATGGTTGTGACAAAAGCAGTAGGTACTTTCATAATTCTTTACAATATACTGAATTTAAATGATTTGGTTTTACTAAAAAGAAGAGGAAAAGAATTTTTAAAATTATTTAAGTAAAATGAGTTTGTTTCGACTCGTTTTTTATTTGCTATTTTGTTATTTTTTCGATATACTCTTTATAAGAATAAGAGGGTGCAAATAATGGCGGCGAAGATTAAAGACATATGTGCTAGAGAAATTCTTGATTCCAGAGGAAATCCAACCATTGAAGTAGAAATGACTTTAGATAGTTTAGAAAAAGTAGTAGCATCTGTACCCAGTGGAGCATCAACGGGAAGTAGAGAAGCATTAGAACTTAGAGATAGGGATGCCAATAGATTTCATGGAAAAGGAGTACTTGCAGCAGTCATTAATGTAAATGAAATCATTCGGCCAAAATTAATTGGCAAAGAATTAAGCCAAACAGCCATTGATCGCTTTTTAATAGATTTAGATGGCACTCCAAATAAAAGTAGATTAGGAGCCAATGCAATCCTAGGGGTATCATTAGCTACAGTAAAAGCATCTGCTCTAAGTGAGAAAAAAGAACTTTATGAATACCTATCCACAGGCAAAGTATCTTTACCCGTTCCTTTAGTAAATATTATAAATGGTGGAGCACATGCTACGAATAACTTAGATATCCAAGAATTTATGATTGTTCCAGTGATAAAAGGATTTAAAGAAAAGGTTCGCTGTGCATCGGAAATATTTCACACTCTAAAAAACATATTAAAAGAGCAAAACTTAAGTACTGCTGTAGGAGATGAAGGTGGATTTGCTCCAAATTTAGCTTATAACAGTTTAGCCCTTGACTTAATTGTTAAAGCAATTAAAGAAAGCAATTATACTCCTGGAAGTGATGTTTTTATCGCATTAGATATTGCTGCAAGTGAACTATACAACAAACAAACGAATACATACCATTTGGATAATAAAGAAGTAACTGTAGAAGAATTAACAAACTATTACTTGGCTTTAATAAAAAGATATCCTATTATTAGTATAGAAGACCCTTATCATGAAGATGACTTTGAAAGTCTTGCCAAATTAACTAGTTTAGTAAAAGACAATGTAATGATTGTAGGGGATGATTACTTTGTTACCAATACAAAGTATTTAGAACAAGCAATAGAAAGTAAGAGTGGGAATGCTATTCTTTTAAAAGCAAACCAAATAGGAACCATCTCGGAAATGGTAAAAACCATTCTTTGTGCCAAAAAAAATAATTACAAAACCATTATTTCTCATCGAAGTGCTGAAACAATGGATACCTTTATTGCAGACTTTGCAGTAGGATTAAATTTACCGTTTATAAAATGTGGGTCAATGTCTCGTGGAGAACGAATAGTAAAATATAATCGTTTGATGAAAATAGAAGAAGATTTAAAAAAGAGAAACAAAAGTTAGTAGTAAAGGACTATCTTTTTTTGTCGAAAAAAGGAAAGAGCAAATTCTCCTTGTATATATTATATAGAAAGGAGGAAAACATGTACCAATTAACAAACCAAGAATTAATTTGTATATCCGGTGGATGCTTTATAATAGCAAGCAATTTCATAAAATGTTTAAAAACAATTCTAAAATGTTTTAGGATCATTTAAAAAGCATAAGCTTTACAATTGTCTTTCTTTCCTTAATTATGCTATAATTATTTACAGGTGATTTTGAAATGAAAAAAGAAAAATTTGAAACAGAAGAACAAAAAGAAATCAAAAAATTTATAATGGTACTTGTAGGACTTATCATTATTATTATAGGAATTTATTTTTTTACTCGTGCTTTTGTAACGAAAGATCTATTTAAAGACAAAACAAGTGAAAAAGAATATACAACAGGAGTTATCAACTATGATGTGGCAATAGTAGGAAATATGCTAAACAAACCACAAGCAGAATATTATGTTCTTGCTTATAATAGTGAAAATACACAATCTGGTTATTACCAAACCATTGCTTCAAAATACAAAAGCAATGAAAAAGCACTAAAAGTATATACACTTGATTTAAATAATGCATTAAATAAGTCATATGTAGGAACAGAAGAGGACAAAAGCACCAAATTTACATCATTAGAAGAATTAAAATTTGGTGAAGTTACTTTAATGAAAATAAAAAATGGAAAAGTTTCCAAATTTATTACGAATATTGATAACATAAAAAAAGAACTTGCTGTTTAAAAAAGAAACAAGTAGAATGTTTATAGAAAATATTTTACTTGTTTTTTTAGTTAAATCATTGTAACAGTTCAGACTTGAGGACATAGAAAAATGGAGTAATAAGATAAATTACT
>CARMXJ010000038.1 GCA_949025205.1 uncultured Bacilli bacterium
GCAAAAGTTCCTTTACTATATTTTCCGCTGCTTGGAATAATTCCAATAGCATTAAAATCTCTTTTCCAACGATTAGGTGTCATAGTAAAACGATTATAAGGAGCTTCATCAATTTTAATTCTGTGAGATTCCACGGAATTAAAATCTTCATTATTAATTTCTTCCCATAAACTATAGTAATCAAATGAATTTTTATTTGACATCCAATTTCTAATTACGCCAGATGGATCTTTAGAATTCGCCTGTTTAGCTAAATCAGTTAATGAAATATAATTTACATTACCTACTCTTAAAATTCCTACTTTATTTTCTTTTACAATTATCTCTGTAGTTACTATATCTTTTTTCATTATTTCACCTCTCTCTTTTTGAATTTTAAAAGGATGTTCACATATTTTTTCTGTTTACATCCTTTATTTTTAAGGCATTAAGCTATACTTTTTAAATTATTTGCAAACAAATATGAATTTGTTAACATTTTTTAACTTTGCAAAATCCTCGCAATCCCTTTATTTATCTCACTTTCCGCAGCAATTTTTGTACTTTTTGCCCGAACCACATGGACATGAGTCATTTCGACCCACCTTTTTTTCTGCTTTTTTAGGAGTTTGTTTTACTTTTTCTTTGCCATCATTTGCAACACCTTTTATGGTTTGTTTTCTTTCTACATTTTGTTCTATATTTGCTTTCAGTAAAAATGCTGCAATATTGCTATCTATGTTGTCTAAAAGATTTTCAAATAAATCGAATCCTTCCATTGTATACGCTTGCAAAGGATTTACTTGCCCATAGCCGCGAAGCATGATTCCTTCTTTTAAATGCTCCATAGCACTAATATGGTCAACCCATAATGAATCTACCATTCTTAAAGAGATAGCCCGTTCAAATTCACTAAAATTTGGAGCAATGCTAATTTTTTTCTCATAATCACCAATAATACGGTCGGTTAGAATTTCTTTAATTTCTTCTTCGCTCTTATCTTCTATATCTTTAACATCCATTTGTTTGTTTTTTAAATAATTTGTATTGATAAATTCAATGATTTCACTTTTGTCATCTTCCGTTAAATAGCCTTCTGGTTCAATATGATTTTCTACTAGGTTAGTAATTGTATTTCTAAATATATTTAAAATGTTGTCATGAATGTTTTCATTGTCTAAGATTTCGTTACGTTTTTCATAAATAATGGTACGTTGTTCGTTTACTACATTGTCGTAATCCAGTAGACTCTTACGCATATCAAAATTGTTTCCTTCCACCTTTTTTTGTGCTGTTTCTATACTTCTTGTAATGGCTTTGGAACGGATGGATTGGTCATCGGTCATTCCTAGACTTTGTACAATTTGTTTGATACGGTCTGTTCCAAACATACGCATTAAGTCATCATCAAAAGATACAAAGAATTGACTGGTACCCACATCTCCTTGGCGTCCAGAACGTCCACGCAATTGGTTATCGATACGGCGAGATTCATGGCGTTCTGTTCCTATCACATAAAGTCCCCCTAAAACTAGAGTTTCTTCTGTTAATTTAATATCTGTTCCACGACCTGCCATGTTAGTTGCTATTGTAATGGCTCCTTTTGTTCCGGCACTCGCAATAATCTCTGCTTCTCTTTCATGGTTTTTGGCATTTAATACTTCGTGTTTTAATCCTGCTTTGGTTAAGAGTTTACTTAGGTGCTCATTTGCCTCAACCGAAATGGTACCTACTAAGATAGGTTGTCCCGTAGAATGGATTTCTTTAATTGTATTTACAATTGCTTTGTATTTTCCAGCCATATTGGCATACACTAAATCTGGTAAGTCAACACGGGCAATTGGTTTATTTGTTGGAATACAAATAACATACATGTTGTAAATATTTCTAAATTCTTCTTCTTCTGTTTTAGCAGTTCCTGTCATTCCAGATAATTTTTCATACATACGAAATAAGTTTTGGAATGTAATGGTTGCCATAGTTTTGGTTTCTACATTGATTGTTACACGTTCTTTTGCTTCGATTGCTTGGTGAAGTCCATCGCTAAATTGTCTTCCTTGCATCAAGCGACCTGTGAATTGGTCAACGATTACGACTTGGTCATCGCTAACGACATAGTCAATGTCTTTTTTAAAACCATAATTTGCTTTTAAAGCTTGGTTTACATGGTGCACTAAACCAGTATTTGCTAAATCATATAAGTTGTCTACTCTAAAGAATTTTTCAATTTTTTTACTTCCAGCTTCTGTTAGAGAAACATTTTTTACTTTTTCATCTACTGTGTAATCTTCTTCATTAATTAAATTTTTAACTGCTCTATCGGCATCTACATAAAGATTTCCAGTATTTGCTTGGCCACCGGAAATAATAAGAGGTGTTCTTGCTTCATCGATTAAGATGGAGTCTACTTCATCCACTATACAAAAATGAAGTGGTCTTTGAACACGGTCTTCTTTTCGTGCTACCATATTGTCTCTTAAGTAATCGAAACCTATTTCATTATTTGTTGAATATAATACATCGCATGCATAAGCTTCTTTTTTCTCTTTTGGAGATAAATCTCTTAAATTCAATCCTACGGTTAATCCTAAAAAGCGATATACCTCTCCCATCCATTCGGAGTCACGTTTAGCTAAGAATTCATTTACAGTTACAATGTGTACTCCTTTTCCGGTTAAGGCATTTAAATAAGTAGGCATTGTTTCGGTTAGGGTTTTTCCTTCCCCTGTTTTCATCTCAGCGATGTTTCCAAAATGAATAGCAAGTCCACCTAGAATTTGCACATAGTATGGTTTTTCACCAATAACACGAAAAGCTGCTTCACGAACTACCGCAAAAGCTGGAACGATTAAGTCATCTAAACTTTTTCCATTTTCTAATTCACTTTTAAATTCTTCTGTTTTCTTTTTTAATTCCTCATCAGATAATTTTTGCATTTCCTCATCTAATGCAACGATTGCATCAGCAATACGTTCAAAACGTTTTAATTCTTTGTATTCTGAATCTACTAATTTTCTTAAAAATCCCATCTTGTATCTCTCCTTCTATAAAGTATATTATATCATAATACTAGTTATTTGGTTTTGTTTTTGTAAGACTATATTCTCCAGCTTGCAAATTTTCTATGCTTTCGTATTTATTATTTTCATTAATTACGATTATTTCTTTTGTTTCTGGTATAATATAAGTGTATTCTTCACTTAGAAAAGAAGTATATAAGGTATAACGATTTTCTGCTAAGGCATTTTGAATAATAAAATTATTTTCGTTGTTTTCATCTGCTAATATAGCAAGATTTGCCCAAGCTATTCTAATCTCTTTATGTATTTGTTCGGCTTTGATTTTTAAGTTTTCTGCCTCTTCCATTTCATTTTTTTCTTCTTTGTCTCTTGCTTTTCGATCTATTTTTAAGACTTCATCCATTGATTTTATTAATTCTTTTATTTGTTTTTTATCTGTTTTTGTTTTATCTGCTAGTGCTTCATAAAGTTCGTTTTCTTTCCCATTTATAATACAATATATTAATTTGTCTTTTCCTATAATTTCTTTCATAATAAGTAAATTTTCGTTTTCATCTAAGTAAGATATATCTTTACAATATTTGTCCATAGTAGCACAACAGTAGCCTTCTTCTATTCCCATATGTGCTAAAAGTCTTCCAAAAGCATTGTGAATACTTTCATGAACAATTGTATTTTCATCTTCTCTATTTAAACGAATTATTTTGTTGCCAGCTGTTTCTCCCTTTACAGCATTATCTTCTTCATTTGCCCTATATTTTACATCGTTTTCTGCTAAGCTATTTAAAAGTTGAATATAGGTTGATGTTTCGTATTGTTTTCCTTCTTCTAATAAAACTTGTCCCCAAAATTCTTTTAAATTTCTTTTTTGTTCTGGTGTATAGTTTTCATTTCTATCGATGTATTCTCCACATTTCTGAGCTAAGAAAGTTACATCTAGTTCTTCGTTTTGTAACATTTTTAGATAAAGTGTTGGATCATTTGTTAAAACATATCTATTTTGATAAGCTTTCTTTCCTCCTAAAGTAACTCCAGTTGCTAGTAGAAGAAATGCTAGTATATATTTTCTTTTTCTTTGTATTCCTAGTTTTTTTATTTTCTCCTTATATTTTTTACGAATTTCGATTTTTTCACTATCTGATAATTTTTTTTCTGTACCATCTTTTTTTATACATGTTAAAGTATTTGTTTTTGGATTTATATAAATTCTTTTTATTTCAATTTTATCTTCCATTTCGCTTTTATATATACCTAAATATTTTAGTTTCTTCAATTTAGTCACTCCCTATAAATTAATTTGCATAGGGAGTATTCTAACCGATTTTTTTAATATTTTCAATCACAAAAAAAGAAAGCAAGTTTACCTTCTTAATTTGCGTTTATGATTCCGTATTTTCCATCTTTTCTTTTATAAAGAACAGATATACATTCCTCATCAATGTTTTTGAAAACAAAGAAATCATGTCCTAATAGTTCTGCTTGTAATATTGCTTCTTCTTCGTCCATAGGTTTCATTTCTATATTTTTTCTCTTAACGATTTTATTATCGTTTTCTTCATCTGTTTCTACTTCAAAGTCTAAATTTAAAGCAAAATTTTCAGTATTTTTATATTTATTTTTTAATCTTGTTTTATTTTTTCTTATTTGTCTTTCTAATTTATCTACCACTAAATCAATAGCAGCATATAAATCTTGATGGCTTTCTTCTGCCCTTATTGTGAATTTACTTGTAGGAATTGTTACCTCAATTACTTGAGATGTGTTATTAATTTTAATATTAACGTATACTTTTATCGTATCTGGAGCATCAAAGTATTTTTCTAACCTGTTAAATTTGTTAGTAATTTGTTCTCTTATCGCCTCTGTTACTTCTACTTTTTCTCCTCTAATATTAATTTCCATATTTCACCTTCCTTATAAGGATTATAACATACAAAAAATTTTTTTAATACAAAAAAACTACTATACAGTAGTTAGTTGTGTTGTAGCTACATCAACAGCTTGAAGCCCTTTTGAAGTTTCGATTAGTTTAAAATCTACGATGTCACCTTCTTTTAAGGTTTTATAGCCTTCTTTGTTTATAGCTGAATAATGAACAAATATGTCTTCTAAGTCATTGCATTCTATGAATCCATATCCTTTCTCATTATTAAACCATTTTACTTTTCCACGCATTTTATAATGCACCTCTCCTTCTTACTCATGTCTTAACAATACCACTAGATTAAAGCACAGACAACAAAATATGATCGACAAAATTCGCACTCTGCTTTTTTTATACTTTTGCTCTAAAAATTCTGATTATTGTTCAAATTTTTTTTAATTATTAGAAAAGTATTTTACTTTAATTTTTAGTCAAAATTGTTTTTTATTAAATCCCTTTTTACTGATTTCTTTTATAAATATGTTATTATTTTCTCGGTGTTAAAATATGAAAGAAGTTTTTGTGAGTAATTCTATTAACTACCTTATAAAAAATAATGCTTGTCAAGAAAAGGATATCAAAATATTTCGTTATACTTTAGAATCTATTTATTCCTTTTTTACTAAAACAAGTGTAGTACTATTGTTATCTGTTCTTTTTGGGACATTTAAAATAACTATATTTATTTTATTGTTTTATTGTTTGTTAAGAGGATTTTCTTTCGGAATACACGCCACTAAAAATGTATATTGTTGGATTACTACATTAGGTATTTACATAATAAGTTCATTATTTATTAAATTTTTATCTATTCCTAATTTTTACATTTATATAGTTTATTTATTAAGTTTTTTCTTTATTCTTTTATGGGCCCCAGCGGATACTCCAGCAAGACCTTTATTAAGTAAAAAGAAAAGAACTGTTAATAAAATGATTGCCTTATGTTTGTTTAGTTTTTATATAGTATTAGCACTTTTTCTTAAAAATCCAAACTTTAACGAAATTATTGCTTTTGTCTTATTAATACAATCCATTTGTATTTGTCCACTTACTTATAAAATATTTCATATACCTTATAACAATTACAAAAGTTATAAGAAATAAAGGTGGTTTAAATTGTTTATATAGATTTAAACACGAAAGGAGTGAAGAATAAATGGCAAATATGTTTGCAAATGTACTTTCTGCTTTAGCTAAAATTGCTAATAATGGAGTATCAACATTTACTTATTTAGGTTTTTTTGATGAAACTGAATGTCCTGAAGAAATGCTTTAATAATTGCAAAAACACGCAATGATTAGCGTGCTTTTTTTATTTGTAATTCGATGTAATAAAAATCGTTAATAATACTTATTTTTTCTTTTACTAAATTATTTCTTATGATAGAAAATAGACCTAAACCACTGCCTCTATTTTTAGTTGAATAATATTTTTCTCCTAATTTATCCAAATCTATTTCATTACAGAAATTATTTCCAACTTTTACAAAAATTGAACTTTCATCTTCATATAAATCCATAACGATAATGGGACTTTTTGTTTCTTCACTTGCTTCAATAGCATTGTCTAAAACAATCCCTAAAGATTCATACAAACTATGAAATGTTTTTGCATCTAATTTATCAAAAGGATCATTTTTAATATCATTGTTTATTATTACATCATAATTTTTATTATATAATTTTTCAGCAACAATACCTTTTATTCCATTCGGTACATTATATATTTCATTATTTCTTATACTAAACGTTGTTTCTTCTTCTAATAAATCATCTATTAACGCATTTATCTTTTTATTTCCAAAAGATTTCATAGCTGATAATTTGTGGTTTATATTATGTTTGTATATTTTATATTCATCTAAGAATTTACCATATTTATGATTGTAATCAATTAATTTTTTATTTGTCATTTTTAACAAATGAGAATTTGCTATAGTACTTATTAAATATATAAATAATATAGCAAATAGAAATACTATTAATAAAATTATTTTAAATGATCCTTTTGATTCATAATTATATACATTAAAAATACCTATAGTTACTAATGAAAAAATTAAAAGATATAATACATTCATTAAAGTTGTAATAGATGATAACAATTTAACCAATTTAATTAGTATTTTTTTTATAAAAGGAATTTTTATAATTAGGTATTCAACTATCGCAATAATTATAGATAACCCTAATTTTGCGTACGTTAGTGAAAAAGCTGATAAAGAAAATAAATTTAATGTTGAAATTATATTCGTAAATAATAATTCAAAAAGAATCATTATCATATATATT
Source organism: uncultured Bacilli bacterium (assembly GCA_949025205.1). Classification (GTDB taxonomy): domain Bacteria; phylum Bacillota_I; class Bacilli_A; order RF39; family UBA660; genus MGBC108787. The sequence goes on from CARMXJ010000038.1 coordinate 7,216, forward strand.
ATAAGATAAACAATAAATGCATTTTTATAAGTATTGTCAAAAATTAATTTAATATTGCCTATCATTATTGCTATTGTAAGAATCGCTTTTAATTCCATGTTTAAATAAATATTATTTAATACAACAAGTATAGAAGCTATTAAAATTATAATAAGATTATTTTTATTAATATCCAATTTATTTCTTGTAATCACCGCATAACATAGATCTGAAAAAAGTATTGTAAAGCAAACACTTACTAAATGTAATAATATATTAATTATCTCGTTCATAATACTCCTCAACCTCTTTTTTAAATTTTTTTGATAAGCAATCTATTTTCTTACCGTTATCTAAAGCAAAATAACCTTTGCCCCAATTGAATGATTCTACTCGGTCTAAATTTACGATACAGGCTCTATGTACCATCTTAAATCTATCGTCTAGACAGTTTAAGGTTTCTGTCAGCGGCATAATGATAGAATAATGTGTTTTATCTGTATAAATAATTACTTTTCTCGATTCTTTATCTCTATAAAGATGCGTGATGGAACGGTAATAAATTTGAATACTGAAATTATTATTTCTATACTTAAACATTTTGTTATCAAAATTTCTTTTAAAAATTGTCCTTATGGCTTTCTTAAGTTTTGCTTCCATGTCGTGGAACTTTTCTATGAAATCAAATACTTCATAAACACTACGATAAGTTGTTTCAAACATTTTATCGTGGTTGGTTATGAAAATAATTTCACTTTCCCAATCGTTTTCTCTTATGTATTTTGCAATATCTATTCCACTCACTCTTGTTTCTAGTTGAATATCCATAATGTAAATTTTCCGGTCTGCTGTATCTAAAATTATATCTTTTAATTCTTTTGTATATTTCGTGAAATAATTTACTTTGACTTCTTCATCTTGAAAGATATCTAAGTCTCTTAGAATTTTTTTAACTAATAATTGGGTATTTTTATCATCTTCTACAACTACTATTCTTATCATAACTACTTTTTTCTCCTCTAGTTTACTATTTGCAATTATACCATATTTTACCAAAAAAAAAATACAAAATTTCTATTTTCTGTATTCTTCTAAAAGGAAACGCGAGGGAAGTTCAGGGAATTTTGTTTCGATATTATAGTTTTTTATTATTTCATCTGCTATTTTGGGAATATCTGCGTAATTGCCAAAAACAACTAATTTTTTGGCTTTGTATATTTGTGTTATTAAATGTCTGATTATTTTGGATATACTACCATTAAAAACTTCTAAATCAATACGAAGAGCATGAAATTTATTTTTTTTAGTGAAATAATAGTCTACATATTTTTCTGTTATGTTTATATATCCTCTATCATTTTCGGTATTTATAATTTCATTTATATTTTTAAATTCTATTGTAGAAAAATAATCACTTAGTATTTCTTGGTATTTTTCTTTTATAGTATTATTGATTTGTTTATTTACTATAAAACAACCTTTCCAACCAAATAAAGGAAGCTTTATGTGATTTTCTTTTAGTATTTGATTAAATTCATCGATAAAGAGAGAACCATTAATGATTTGGTCTTCTTCTAAACTTTTACAGGTTTTATTAATGATTTTATTTTTTTCTACATCTAATAATAATAATTCTTTATTGCAAATGTAAATTACAAAATGGATTTTTGCCATATGATCCCTCTCACTATTTTTTTCTATATTTTTCTTTTGTTGCTTCTCCTCCTTTAATGTGTCGTGTTTTTAAATGGTCTTTTAATATTTTTTTGACTTCTTGGTACATTTCAGGAGAAATTTTTTGTAAACGTTCTTGCATATCTTTATGAACAGTACTTTTGCTTATATGAAAATGATTTGCTGTGGCGCGAATATTTTCTTTTGAATCCATTATATATTTTGCTTCTTCTTGTACTCTTAAACAAATGCTTTTTTCCATTATTTAAACAACCCCTTGCTAAAATATATTTATGCATGGGGATGTCTATTCTTAATTTAATTCATTAATGTCCATTTGGTAAAAACTTTCAGGGTTTAATACTTGTCCATTATAGTTTACTTCAAATAAAATGGAATTGTTTTTACTACTGAATTTATTTGTTGTACTTTTTCCCAAGATATCTCCTTGTTTTATGACATCATTGGCCTTTAGATTTACATCTTTTAAACCATAGTAAATCGTTGTTAGGTTTGTATTATGTGATACATAAACTACTGTGTTTAATAATTCATCTTGTTTGACATCAACTACTGTACCATCAAATACAGCTACACAGTCGAATTCCTCTTCACCTGCATACACAATACCACTATTTTGTAAGTATGTATTTTCATAATAAATTAGAGATTTTTGTTGGTCCTCTTCTGTACCATCCTTTTCATAAAATGATTTGTCGATGGCTACATTTTCACTCGTATATGGTTTTATAAGTGTTTGTGGTGTTGTACTAACCACTGGAGTTACAATGTCTAATATAGAGTTTACTACATAATCTTCATTGTCTACCACTTCTTTTGGTTTTAGATTTTTAGTAATAAGCATTACAGTCATAAAAATTGCTGCCATACTTATTAACAATAATGTTGGTTTTGCATATCCTCTTAATTTTCTTTTGGTCATTTTTTCCACCTTCCTAATAGGTAGTTTCTCCCAAAAGAAATAGATTTATACCATTTTATTTATTGTAATATCGTTATAATAATGTTTTAGAATTTCTTGGTATGTGTATCCTTCTTTGGCCATACCGTTTGCACCATACTGGCTCATTCCTACTCCATGACCGTAACCCTTGGTTGTAATCGTTACTGTTTCTAGTTCTATATCGATTGTAAAGTCAGTGGAACGTAAGTTTAGTATTTTTCTTACTTCTACACCTGTAAATTCTTTATTGTTGATAAGTAACTTGTTTATGTGATTTGTTGTAGAGCGGTTGATGTTATCTATTTCAATGGTTGTGCAAGATTCTAAATTTAGTTTTGTACAAAATTCTTCTTTGGGCATAGTGGTATCTACTGTGAAGTTATTTAATGTTTCGTTGTCCCAAGAAGAAGAAACGGATTTTATATAAGGAAGCGTTTCTTGAAATACGCTTTTTGCATCTTCAGTGGTTCCGTTACTCATAGCAAAATAAAAAGCCTCAATAATTTCATTGTTATAATACATGACTTCGTTTTCGGTATCTTTTACTGCTTTTTTGATTTTATTTAAGTAAAATGTGTATTGGTTATTCCACTTTTCTTGCATTTCTTCATCGGTGATGTAAGATTGGTTTGTGATGTCTGTTAAAATATTGTATTCTTCATTTTGGCTGTGTAAGATTTTATACATGGCATAGGAACGTGCTGCAACCGCTTGGGCTTTTAGGGCTTCTTCATGAAAAGAAGCTGGCATTTCAGCTGCTAGAACTCCTACTAAGTATTCTTCTATTTTTAGTTCTTCTATTGTGTCTTCTTTAGTTTTTACTTTTATTGTATTTTCAGGCTCAAAAAAAGAGTGATGCTCCTCTTTTTGTTTCATCACTACTCCTAATATACAACTTAAAATCACTACAACTCCTATTAATATTTTATTTTTCATAGGCGCTCCTTATATGATTTTACTAAATTCTAAAAAATCAAATATAAAATTGGTTAAAAGATAGGCAAGTATTAATCCTAAAATAATAACCAAGATTCTGGTTTCTACTACTTTTTCTTTTTTTATCATTTTTTCAAAATGAATGCTACTTAAAGCATATAAACACAACATAATATTAAACACATATACAAATAGTTTATAGTTCATTATATTCGCCGTTTTCGTATTTTATGATTTTGTCCACTCTTCTTTGATGACGTTCATCATTTATTACTTCAGCATTTATAAATGCGTCTATGTATTTTTTTATGTTTTCTATATCTTCGGTATAGTTAAAAGTCATTACATTTGCTCCATTATCATTACGGCAAAGTATCGCATCTTCTACAGAATTTATTTTAGCACATCTAATTCCTTTTACTTTATTGGCAGCTATTGACATACCTATTCCTGTTCTACAAAGAAGAATTCCAATTTCTGCTTCGTTATCTATTACTTTTTTACAAACTAGGAAAGCAAAATCTGGATAATCATCAACTGGAGTATTTTCTGTACTACAATCAATGATTTCATAATTTTTACTAAGTAAGTATTTAATTACTTCTTTTTTATATTCCACGCCGCGATGGTCGCTTGCTATTGCTATTTTCATTTTTCTATTTTCCTCTCTTCTATTTTTTTAAACAAAGGTAGTAATCCAACATTGTTTTCTCGATGTGATGGTAACCCGTAAAAATAATGATTTGGAGTTCCCGTTCCAGATAATAAGTAACATTTGTTTTTTCCAATTGCTATGTCCCAGCAAACATAACCTACTGCAGGTACTTCTAAGCTTGCTGTTTCACATAAATTTTTTACTTTATCCCAACTTGGTATATTTAAATCTTTTATTTTTTTGCCGGTTTCTGCAAATGTTAAATATTCCTTATTTTTGTTATCCACTGCCGGATAATTAATAATGCCTGTTTCTATGTCAATAGGAGCTATTAATCCATTAAATGTTTCAGATTTTTCTACTTCTCCTTCTATATAGAAATAAGCAGCTATTACTTCTCCTAGTAAGGTAATTACTTTTATTATTGGTGTATTTTCTCCATACTTTTCTAAAGAAGGGGTTATGGTTAGTGCTTCTTCTATTAAATATTTTCCTTCTTCAATACATTTATTATATAGTCCTTCTATATTTTCTTTTTCTGTATCTATATTTTTTAAAAGTTTTTTATCATTTTCGGTTTTTGCCGTTACCTTTTTTACTTTTTTACAAAATTCTTTAAATTCTTCTAGATTACGGTTTAGTTCTAGCCAATCATAATTTAAATATTTGTTAAATGTTTTATTAAATTTTATTTTGTTATTAAAATATTTAAAAAATTTAGGAATGTTGTATTTTTTTATTAATTCGTTATTCTTTCCTTTGGTTATGATTGTTTTTCTTTCAAAGCTATTTAATTTGTACATTTCAAATATTTCGTAATCTGTTATGTTTGCTTGGTATTTTATTTTGCATAACAACATATCAAAAAGAATGGCTATTTTCTTTTTGCTTGTTTTTATTTGTAATTCGTTTATTAATTTAAATACATATTTAATTTTATTCATTTCTTTCTCACACCACGATTATAGCACAAAAAAAGCTACTTATGCAGCTTTCTTGTCATCATTTAATCCATATTTACGATTAAATTTTTCAATATTTCCAGTTCTTTTGTTGCTTCCTTGTTTTCCTGTATAGAAAGGATGACATTCGCTACAAATTTCAACTTCGATATTTTCTTTTACAGACCTTGTTTTAAATGAAGCTCCACAAGCACATTTAATTGTTGTTTCTTTCATTTCTGGATGAATATTCGCTTTCATATTACGCTCCTTTCGCCATACCTAAGACCTAGGCATAGTAATTTCTTTGTCTTCTGTATTATATCACATAATCAAAAATTGGCAATCCCTAATTTATTCTATGCTTTTTTGTATGATTAATTTATGATAATGTCTTAACAGTTAACTTTTGAAAATGTCTCAAATG
>CARMXJ010000039.1 GCA_949025205.1 uncultured Bacilli bacterium
TGTGGTATTTATAACTTAAATAATTCTTAAAAGCTTTCCGGACAGGTCTATTATTCAAAATCCCAATTATGAACATATTGCTATTTTGCTAGATAATGGTCCAGATAATAGTGGTGTTAGAACAGCCTTTTTAAAAGGATTGGTAGATTTATCTAATAAATATACAAAACAATAGAACTTATTTATTATCCACCCTATCATAGTAAATATAATCCAGTAGAAAGATTATGAGCAAAACTAGAAATGGTGTGGAATGGTTTTTATTTAAAAACAGAAGAAATATGTAATCAAATAATGAGTACACTTACTTGGAAAGAAGTGAAAGCTAAAGTTAAATTTATTATAAAAGAATACGAAAAAGGAGTTACTTATTCTAAAGATGAGATGAAACAATACGAAGGTGTCAATATTTTACGAAATAAAGAGTTAAAAAAATGGAGTATTATTATCACTCCCTCCTTATAAAAGTGTAACCTTTATTTTTGGAAATTGACTATAAAAGATTTATGTAAATGGAAAGACGTAGAAATAATAGAAGGGCATATGATGTCAGACCATGTCCATTTATTATTAGAAATACCACCAAAAATGAGCGTATCGTATTTTATGGGGTATCTAAAAGGAAAGAGTAGTCTGATGATTTTCGAAAAACATACAAATTTAAAATATAAGTTTGGAAATAGGAATTTTTGGGCGACAGGATATTATGCAAGTACAATAGGATTAAATAAGCAGACAATAAAGAAATATATTCAAGAGCCAGGCGTAGTTGTTATTTAAGTAGTAATATAACTATAAAACATGTTTTGCTAAACATTTATCTCCTTGATAAGCGTTACGTTTTACCATTTCTTTATCAATATCATTTAGCACACAAAATTTCTTTACTAACCAGTCGGGAGCAACTAAATCTTTTACATTTGGGTCTCCCGTAATCCGGTGAATGACCACTTCAGGACTTAAGTATCTTAATTGTTCCACGACAATATCAATATATTCTTCTTTGGTAAGAATAGGAAAACGCTTTTCTTTATAAATCCGTTCTAATTCTGTACCTTTTAAAATATGGAGCATATGTATTTTTATTCCATCAATCCCTAAAGCATTTAAAAATTTTACCGTATTTAGCATATCTTCTTTTGTTTCATAAGGAAGACCATTAATGATATGAACGACAACTTTTATGTTGCGTTTTTTTAAATTTTTTACACATTCTATAAAATTTTCTAAGGAATGACCACGATTAATAAATTTTAATGTTTCTTCTTTGCTTGATTGCAAACCAAGTTCGATAGTTAAAAATGTCTTCTTATTTAACTCTTCTAAATAATCGTAACAAGCATCACTTATTGCATCACTTCGTGTTGCAATCGATAAACCAACTACTTTTTCTAAGCTTAAAATGGATTCATATTTTTCTTTTAAAACAGATAGAGGAGCATACGTATTTGTATTCGCTTGAAAATAGCCGATATACAAACTATCTGGCCATTTTTTTTCTACCACATCTTTTACTTCATAAAATTGTTTTACCAAATCGGCATTTTTAGTAATATCATAATCATTACTTCCATGCAAACAAAAAATACAACCATTGCCATTTTTAAAATTAGGACAAGTAAAATTCGCGTTCAAACTAACTTTAAAAACTTTTTGATGAAAAGTAGTGCGATAAAAATAATTAAGCGTATGGTATCTTTTATTATCCAAACTATACTTAAACATAAAACCCTCCTTTTTTGTTATCTAAATTTTAAAAAAGACTTTTAATTTAAATTTCCATAAAGAATTGCTCTTATAAATAGGAACTCTAGTAATTTCATAATTCTCTTGCATTTTATTGGCCCATTTACTAGGAGAAAACAAGAAAGCAAGTTTATAATGATTATCCTTTAAAGCAGAAACGTAATTTTCACTTGCAATCCCAAATGGGTAGGCATAGTAATGATATCCATTTTCTTTATTCTTTTCCATATCTTCAGAATAAATTTTATAATCATTAGATTTAGCAGTATCTTCTCCATGTAAATTATAAGAGTGCGATTCTACATCGATAAAGTCTTTGTTTTTTAAATCTATAACTTGTTCTTCGGTTAAATAACCAGGCATATTTATAGCAGATTGGATAACAAAAACGGTTGCTTTTAACTGGTACTTTTCTAAAATAGGTACGATGGTTGTATAAAAACTCTCTTTGCCATCATCAAATGTTAAAACAACTTTTTTTCCTTTTATTTCTTTTCCATTTTTCCAATCGTAAAATTCATCAAGAGATAAAGTTTTATAATGGTGTTTTGCTAAATAAGCCATTTGCGCTTCAAAATTTTTTCTACTTATATCAGTTTCTTCTAAAGGATTTTCTAAAACATTATGATAAGCAAGAATGGGAATATTATTTGTAAACACTATTTTTTCATAAAGAAAAAGTCCACAACCAAAAAGAAAAAATAGAATACCTAAAACTACGATTATTTTTTTCATCTAAACTACCTCTAAAACATTATAACACGAAAAAAAGAAACATTTATAAGATTGCAAAAGAAATCGAAGAATAGTGCCATATCACGGATTGCAACCCAGGTTTCTTTATGTTACAATACATAATAGGATAGAGGGTGTAAAAATGGCTAGTATGGATGAACATTTTAAATTAAATTATACACACAATAAAGCAAAAGACAATGCAATTTTTAAAGGTGAAAAATACCGAATCACCATATTAACAGAACGTTTAATTCGTTTTGAATATAGCGAAGAAGGCGTATTTTATGATGGATTAACAGAAAGAGTAATCAATCGTGATTTTAATGTACCTCAATATAACGTAAAAGAAGACAATAAATACTTAGAAATTTCAACCAAATATTTTAAATTAACCTATGCCAAAGAACGTCCATTTATAGCAAGTAAAATGGCACCAGATGCAAATTTAAAAGTTGTTTTACAAAATACAGATAAAATATGGTATTTTAATCATCCAGAAGCGAGAAATTTTAAAGGAACTAATGTTAGTTTAGATGAGTTGGGAACCAAAACAAAATTTGAAAAAGGCCTTTATTCAACGGATGGCTTTGCTTCTATAGATGATTCTACAACTCTTTTAATAAACGAAGAAGGTGCCTTAGTAGAACCCACTATGAATAGAGTGGATACTTATCTTTTTATCTATCGAAGGGATTTTGGACTTTGCCTAAGAGATTATTTTACCTTAACGGGAAGACCATCGTTAATTCCAAGATACGCTTTAGGAATTTGGTGGAACAAAGAAGAAATTTATAGTTTTGAAGACTTAAAAAAATTATTTTCTTCTTTTGCTAAAAACAAAATACCGTATTCTATTTTACTCCTTGGAAATGAGTGGCATACCAAAACCGATTTACCCAAAACCGGCTACACATTTAATCATAGCTTATTTCCAAACCCCCAAAATTTTATTACTTACATGCATGAACGTGGAGTGCGTGTAGGACTTGCAATTGACCCAAGCGAAGGGATTAGCAGAGAAGAAGCAAATTATCCTTTAATAAAAGCAAACTTACAAATGGAAGAAGAAAAAGATATTCCATTTAATGTTTTTGATACAAATCTGTTAATGGAATACTTTCACCATTTAATAAATCCTCTAAATGATTTAGGTGTTGATTTTTACTTTGTAGATTACTACAACAAAAAAGACTTAAATACACTTAGAGCTTTGAATTACTACCATTTTAATGACTATAAAAAATATGCAACGAGAAGAGGGATGCTTTTATCAAGAAATGGACTTGTTGCTCCTCATCGAACACCTATTCATTATTCTGGAAAAACGAATGTTAGCTGGGAGACATTAAAATTCTTACCATACTTTAATTCTACAGCAAGTAATATTGGAGTTTCTTGGTGGAGCCACGATGTTGGAGGATACCAAGAGGGAATAGAAGACAGTGAACTTTATCTTCGTCATGTAGAACTAGCAACCTTTAGTCCAATATTCCGATTTAGCGCAAAACATGGTCACTTTTACAAAAGAGAACCTTGGCGCTGGGATATCAAAACTTTAAACATCGTAAGGGATTACTGTCAATTAAGACATCGTTTAATTCCTTATCTTTACGCTGAAGCTTATAAATACCATGTAACAGGTCTTCCTCTAATACAACCACTTTACTATATGAATCCAGAAATTTACGATGAACCCAATTACAAAAATGAATATTATTTTGGTGGAGAATTATTTGTAGCTCCCATTACCAACAAAAAAGATGCCGTAATGAATAGAGCAGTCGAAAAAATATTCTTACCAAATGGAATGTGGTATGACTTTACAACGGGAAAAAAATTTCCAGGCAACAAAAGATATGTGACTTTTTATAAAGACGAAGACTATCCAGTATTTGCCAAAGCGGGTTCCATTGTACCTCTTGCTATTTTAGAAGAAAATATCAATGTAACAAATCCTCCAAAAAAACTAGAAATTCATGTATTCCCAGGAAAAAACAACACTTTTAAATTATACGAAGATGATGGTTATTCTTCTCTTTTTGAACAAGGATTTTACATTCTAACCCATATAGATTATAATTATTTACAAAATAACTACACCCTAATCATTCGACCAGTGGAAGGAAAAACAGGAATTATTCCTCCGAAAAGAGATTATAAAATACGTTTTCGAAATACAAGAGAAGCCGATGATGTCATTACTTATATAGGAAAAGATGTAGTAGTTACCAACAATTATGTGGAAGACAATGACTTTATTGTTGAAGTAAAAGATGTACCAACAACCAGTCAATTAACCATCAACTGTAAAGGAAAAGATATTGAAATCGATGCTGTACGGATTATTAACGAAGAAGTTGATTCCATTATCAGTGACTTACAAATTGAAACACGATTAAAAGAAAAACTAGCCACCATTTTCTTTAGTGAATCCGATATTCGAAAAAAACGAATTCAAATACGAAAACTAAAAAAAGATGGTTTAGACAGTCTATTTGTTCGTATGTTTTTAAAACTACTTGAATATATCAAAGAAATTTAGGGCTTTAAAAGCTCTTTTTCTATCTAAAAAATATATTTTTAGGTATAATGAAATACAGAAAAAAGGTGTGAAAATGAAAGAAACTTGGAAAAATGTAAAATTTGCTTGGGAATATACAAAAGATTCAAAAGAACTTCTTATCAAATATATATTAGGAAATATTTTAAGTGTTATCATAAGTATTGTGGTTCCAATTTTAAGTGCTAAGATTTTAATTGCGCTAACTTCTAACCAATTCCATCAATTAATATTCATGAGCATTATTATTTTCTTAATTGAGAATGTAAGAAATGTATGTCATTATTTTTGCAGACATTGTTCTCAAGTCATCTATAGAGAAAGTTTTACCAAAATCCAAACCGAGTTAGGGCGTGAAATATTAAAATTAGAAAATAGAGCCATTGATAAAAATTCTTCTGGTGTATTTATCCAAAGGCTAACCAATGATACAAGTAGACTAGCGGATGTTTTCAATGTATTTAACTTTTATTTATCGAATATCATTACAGATGTAGGTATCTTTTTTGCTATTTTTATTTTAAATAAATGGGCTTTTTTATTTTTAGTAGGAATGATTTGTATACGCTTCCTAATCGAAAGAACAAGAGTAAAAATTTTCAAACAACAAGATAAGATTTTTCGAGAAAAAAATGAAAAAGCTTCTGGCTTTGTCGGAGAACTTGTAAGAGGTTTACGTGATATTAAAATGTTAAATGCGGAGGATAGTTTTTCGAAAGAATTACATAATAAAATAGTGGATTTAAATAAAACAAGATGCAACATGCAAGATGTGGACAGAAAATACAATTTGCTCCGAGGGTTTACTGCAGATTTAACGGATTTGTTATTAATCCTTCTTTTGGTTTTCTTAATTAAAGCAAATACACTAGAAGTAGCTTCTGCCTTAGTTATTCACAATTATGCTGGAAGACTTCCTTCTATTGTAAACTATGTTGGAATGCTTTTAGATAAAATAAATGATTTTAATTTATCTGCTTCCAGAATTTTTGCTATTTTAAATAGTGAAGAGTTTAAAAAAGAAACTTTTGGTTCTATTCATTTAAAAAAGGTAAAGGGAGATTTTGAATTTAAAAATGTTTCTTTTGCTTATGAAGAAGAGCATAACGTACTAGAAGATTTAAGTTTCAAAGTAAATGCAAACGAAACGGTAGCTTTTGTAGGAAAAAGCGGTGCTGGTAAAACCACTATTTTCAATCTATTATGCAAAATGTATGACATCCAAAAAGGCGAGATCTTAATCGATGGAATCAATATAAACGAATTAGATAAAGATTCCATTCGCGGAAATATAACCATTATTAGTCAGAATCCCTATATCTTTAATATGACAATTAAAGAAAATTTAAGATTAGTAAAAAAAGATTTAACAATAAAAGAAATGAAAGAAGCTTGCAGGTTAGCTTGTTTAGATGAATTTATCGAAAGTCTACCCGAAAAATATGACACAGTTGTAGGAGAAGGCGGCGTTACTTTATCGGGTGGCCAAAGACAAAGACTTGCCATTGCCCGTGCTTTGGTGCAAAAGACAGAAATTATTTTATTTGATGAAGCAACGAGTGCACTAGATAATGAAACCCAAAGAAGTATTCAAAAAGCAATCGAAAATATGAAAAATACTTATACGATATTAATTATTGCTCATCGTTTATCTACTGTGATTCATGCCGACCGCTTGCTATATGTTGAGGATGGCAAAATAGTAGATGCAGGAACGCATGAAGAGTTACTAAAGAAAAATAAGAATTATAAAGAACTTTATGAAGTAGAGCAAAAAAATAGCAATTAAGAGTATAAACTGTTGAATTCGTAAGAAAAGGGATTGTATAAATAATAGAATTTATATATAATAAAAATGTAAGTGTTACCAAGTTAGATAACGCCTACGTTTTTGGGTATGCGCTACACCAGAATTATTTGGTTAGCGCTTTTTTTCATACTAATTGTAGTATAACTACAATTAAAAGAATTATAATGATTAAGAACAAAGTCTCTTTCATAACATTCGCCTCCTTAAGTTACCCCCTGAACAAAATCAAGTAGATACTTGAAAACGAAGTAGGCGCTACTAACTGATAACAAAGACTGTATTATAAGTATTTTAGAAAGTTGTGCAAGAAATTCGACAAAATTGGATATAATTTTAATTTTGAAAATTGGTCGAAATTATTATTTCTTTTTTATATACAGAAAAAATATTCCTTATTTGTGTGCCATATTGTCAAAGAAAAAAGTAAAGGACACAGTTTTGATTATAAGCAAAGTCACAGTAATTCTAACACTTTTATTATTTAAGAAAAAAGTACTTACTTTTCAAACACCAGCTTCTTTATTTCAAAAGATAAATGAAATATTTGTGATTGTAATTCAAATAGAGATTATTATCAAGATTTGTCTACAGAAGAAAAAATATCGATATTAAAGCTTTTTTAATACTTATGAAGAAGAACGTGAAATGAAACATTGAGAAATGTAAGTTTTAAAATAAACTTATTTACATGATGAATTATATTAAAGAAACTTATAAATGGAGTTCAAGTAAAAAAACATTGAAAAGACAATAAAAATTTACTATAATACAAGAAAGCGCAATGAAAAAAGAGTAGTAGTAAATATTCATTTTAAAGAGAGTTCATGGTGGGTGGAAATGGACAAATGAAATTTATGAACTTGCTTTTGGAGCGTAAAAGGTTAATCTCCTATAAAAGATAGAAAGCTAGTATTTTACTAGGAAATAAGGTGGTACCACGACATTTTCGTCCTTAGGAAGAGATGTCGTTTTTATTTTAGAAAGGATGGATAAAAATGGATTTAAACAGCCCCTCATTTATTTTATACTTTTTTTTCGTAGTATTTTTCCTCGTATTTTTCGTAATTTATATGGTAAACCTACGTAAAGTAAAAAAGAAAAAATACGATACTATTGGAGAAATGAACTATGTGATTAAAAAGTTTAAACTCGACAAGAAAAAAATAAACTACAAAAAAGAAATACGTTATATTGCACTATTAGATAGTATTATTATAGCAAGTGTAGGAACATTCGTAACCAGCTTAGACATTATGATTATTTTACAACTAGGTCTTGGGTTTGTCCTACTTTTTGCCCTCATTTATTCGCTATACGAAATATATGGAAGACACTTAACTAATAAAATAAGGAGAGATGAAAAATGAATTTAAAAAATATTGAAAAAAAATGGCAAGAGAAATGGAAAAACACAAATCTTTATGCTTTTGATAAAGAAAGCGAAAAAGAAAAATTATATTGCTTAGAAATGTTTAGTTATCCAAGTGGTGCAAAACTACATATGGGTCATTGGTATAACTTTGGCGTTGCAGATACTTGGGCAAGATACAAAAGTATGAATGGATACAATTTATTTCATCCCATGGGATTTGATGCTTTTGGGTTGCCTGCCGAGAATTATGCCATTAAAACAGGAGTGCATCCTAGAATTTCTACAGAACAAAATATTGAAACGATGGAGGGACAACTTGCAAGAATTGGAGGTTCTTGGGATTGGAACTATGAAGTTGTAACTTGTCGTGAAAATTACTACAAATGGACAGAATGGATGTTTTTGCAGCTTTATAAAAAGGGACTTGCTTACAAAAAGGAAGCTCCAGTTAATTGGTGTCCTTCTTGTAATACCGTTTTAGCAAATGAACAAGTCATTCAAGGTTTATGTGAAAGATGTGACAGTACGGTAATTCGTAAAAAAATGAGCCAATGGTTCTTCAAAATTACGGATTATGCAGAAGAACTTTTAAACGATTTAGATAAACTAGATTGGCCAGAAAAAACTAAAATGCTACAAAGAAACTGGATTGGAAAATCAAACGGAGCTTACGTAGATTTTAAAGTTGCAGGAACAAATGAAAAATTTACGGTATTTACAACACGTGCCGATACTTTATTTGGTGCCACTTATTGTGTACTTGCTCCAGAACACGAACTAGTAGATAAAATTACAACTACAGAACAAAAAGAACAAGTAGAAGAATACAAATTAATGGCTGCAAAACAAAGTGAAATTGAAAGAACAAGTACTGTAAAAGAAAAAACTGGTGTATTTACAGGAGCTTATGCTATTAACCCAGTAAACAACAAAGAAATACCAATTTACATTAGTGATTATGTTCTAGCATCTTATGGAACAGGTTCTATCATGGCTGTTCCCGCTCACGATGAAAGAGATTATGATTTTGCAAAAAAATTTAATATTCCAATTATACAAGTACTTGCCAAATCTTTTGTAGGAACAGGAGATTCTAAAATACGTGAAGATAAACCAATGACAGAAAGACAAGTCGTAAATGTGATTATAAAACATCCAACAGAAGAGAAATATCTATGTGTAAAAAATAAAAAATTTGGTTGGATAAACTTTGTAATGGGTGGCATTCAAGGAAGCGAGACTCCTACCGAAGCTGGCATAAGAGAAGTAATAGAAGAAACTGGATATACAGATATAGAAATTGACCATCAAATGGAATTTATCTATTATGATAACTTTTACGCAGCCCATAAAGATGTAAATCGCCATATTACTTGTTATACAGTAGTTGGTAAATTAAATAGTTTAAAAGAAGAAGAAAGAAATAGCGAAGAAAAAGAACTTGCAGATGTCGTATGGATACCAAAAGAAGAATTAGTAGATACCCTTACAACAGAAGCACATAAATATGATGCTACTCGCTATTTAATCGGAGAAAGTGCATTTGTAGAAGATGGCATCCATATGAATTCTGGCTTCCTAAATGATTTAAACAAAGAAGATGCTCTATCTAAAATGTATACTTGGCTAGAAGAAAATGAAGCTGGTAAAAAAACAACCACTTATAAACTTCGTGATTGGTTAGTTTCTCGCCAACGTTATTGGGGGGCTCCAATTCCAATTATTTATTGTGACAAATGTGGAGTGGTTCCAGTACCTGAAAGTGACTTGCCTGTCATACTACCAGAAGATGTAGAATTTACACCAGATGGTGAAAGCCCACTTAAAAAATGTGATTCCTTCATGCATACGACTTGTCCACAATGTGGAGGGCCTGCAACGAGAGAAGCCGATACCTTAGATACTTTTGTATGTTCTAGTTGGTATTTCTTAAGATATCCCGACAATAAAAATGAGAATGCCCCATTTGACTCTACACTTATTAACAAAATACTTCCTGTTGACAAATACATCGGCGGAGTAGAACACGCTTGTATGCATTTACTTTACGCTAGATTCTTTACAAAAGCGTTAAGAGACATGGGATACTTAAACTTTGACGAGCCATTCAAATCTCTTGTTCACCAAGGAACCATTCTAGGTCCAGATGGAGAAAAAATGAGCAAAAGCAAAGGAAATACCATAAGTCCAGAAGAATACCTAGAAGAATATGGTTCCGATGTATTAAGAGGATACTTAATGTTTGGTTTTAATTATGTAGATGGAGGACCTTGGACAGATGATGGTATAAAATCAATAAATAAGTTTTATACCAAAGTAGAAAGACTAGTAGGAAGCTTAAAAGAAGACCAAACAGAAATAGAAGAATTAGAAAAATCGCTAAACAAAACGATAAAAGCTGTAAGAATAGACATTGAAAAATTCCAATTCAATACTTGTATTTCTAGAATTATGGAATATACAAATGCCTTAACGAAATTTGAGGGTAGTGGAATACCAAGAAAGTACATTGAAAATTTAATTCTATTGCTTGCTCCATTTGCTCCTCACTTAACCGAGGAACTATGGGAAAGCATTGGAAACGAATACAGCGTTCATAAACAAAAATACCCAGAATATGATGAAGAAAAAGCAAGTGATAATGTTCTTACAATTGGTGTACAAGTAAATGGAAAATTAAGAGGAACCATTACTGTTTCAAAAGATGAAAATGAAGAAAGTCAAAAAGAAAAAGCTTTAAACGAAGAGAATGTAAAAAAATACACGACGGATAAAGAGATTGTAAAAGTAATTGTAATTCCAAATCGAATTGTAAACATTGTTGTAAAATAAAATAGTTTCATTTTTTCGAAACTATTTTTTTCTGTATCTTTTTAAATATAGACCCGGTTTTCCTAACGGTTCTATTTCAAGAGTATAATTTTCATTCATTCTTAAAACATCTTCACCAATATATTCATTGGTTCCTGTATTTTGCATCGCAATCCAAATCTTTTGCATAAAATCATAGTCGGTAAGATTAATTCGAGAAAATATAGCATCTAAAGTAATTTGTTTTCCATCCACTCTAGATAAATCTAAACTTAATGTTTTTATAAAATAATAGTAAATTAGACTTTTTTTATCTAAATTATCTGTATATAAAAATTCACTTGATTTATATTTAGAATTTTCGTATAAAGAATCATCTCCTAAACCATTAGATATAGCCATAACAAAATTATTTTTAATTTGAATTCCTTCATAATCTATAAATTGATAATGCCCCCATATATCAATAAATATATTTTCCAGTGTTAAAAAATCTGGAAAAACAATACCTTGTTTGTTGGCTCTTTTTACAACATTTTCTAATCTTAAATAGTCTTTTGTATATTTTTTTAGATTAACAAATTGTCTGCTATTAGCAGAATGATTATAAGTAGATAATTCTTTTCCTTTTGCTTTTGGTATAGTATAACCTACAAAGATTTGGTGTTCATAAACACTAGAAAGAGGAATTAGAATTTCTTCTACATTTGGTATAGACATCTGGTAATATGTCAAGAAGAAAAAGAAAAATTTTGAAATAAATTTTAG
>CARMXJ010000040.1 GCA_949025205.1 uncultured Bacilli bacterium
TTATCCACTTTTCTTTTTCCTTTTTTATCCTTTCTAGTCTGAACTGTTACTTTTTGACAGTGTTATATACAAAAAATACTATCTTTTTTATATTTATTTCTTTATAATATGTTTTAATATCATTATAAAAATAAAAATGGTTATTTGGAGGTTAAAAAATGGAAAAATTTTATTTTGAAGTTCCTAGCATAGATAGAGAGAAAGATGCTGTTGCCTATATAAATGAATTTTATGAATTTAAATCTGATATAAATGGAACTGGAGGATTACAAAGATTCTTAGACAATTATAAAGGATGGCTAGATAAGTTACAAGAAGATTATACTAGAGTAGCCAATGAAGAAAAAGTACCAGCTAGAACTTATTTTCTTGTTAGAAGTAACGATAAACAAATTGTTGGTATGATAAATATAAGATTAGCTTTAAACGAAATATTAAAAAAATATGGTGGACATATTGGATATAGTATAAGACCTACTGAGAGAGGGAAAGGCTATAATAAAATGAACTTATACTTAGGCTTAAAAATTTGTCAAGAACATGGAATTGATAAAGTTTTTATGGATGCTGATAAAGATACCCCTGCTTCATGGAAAACGATGGAAGCTTTAGGCGGTATCAATATACGAGAATATTTTGATGATATAAACTCTCATTGTATAGTTAAAGATTATGAAATAAATGTAAATGAAAGTATACGTAATAATTCGGCTACCTATGAACCAATGATTGAACATATAACATTAAGAAAATATACTAATAATGATTATAATTTTGTTTATGAAGTAAAAAAGAATGCATATAGAAAATATGTTGAGGAATGTTGGGGTGCATGGATAGAAGATGACCAACAAAAATATTTTGAAAATTTTATCAATCAAGTAAAAGAAAATGCGTATATTATACAATATGACAATAAAGATATAGGATTTTACAATGGTGAAATGTTAGAAAATGGCAACTATGAAGTAGGAAATATTTGTATTATGCCTGAATATCAAGGTAAAGGAATTGGAACTAAAATATTAAAAGATGTACTGGAAATGTATGATGATAGAGATATAGAAATACAATATTTTAAACAAAATCCAGTTGGGGCATTATACGAAAGATTAGGATTTGAAAAATCTGGTGAAACTGACTTTCATTATCAAATGGTTAAACCCAAAAGTATTAATTTAACTAAATAAGACAAAACGAAAAATTTTAACTAAAATAAACGAGGCTAATACCGCAAGGTACTAGCCTTATTATTTATTTTTATATCTCTAATTCATTAACATTATTTTCTTTTTACAAGTGGCTTTTTAAGAATTTTATCAAAGCTACGTGGATATTTCTTATCAGTCGTTTCTTTATGTTCTATCACTAGAATTGTTCTTCTGCTATTTTCTTTAGGTAAAACAAATTCTTTTTTTGCTAAAATTTTTCCGTTTAAAAGTTCTATTGTGTCTTTACTACTATCTAATTCGCTATCTATATTTCCTTTTAAAGGGATAAACAAGCCTCCTATTTTTAAGGCTGGTAGTGATAGTTCAGTTAAAATACGTAAGTCAGATACAGCACGGGATGTGACAATATCAAATTCTTCTAAATGATTTTTCACATAGTTTTCAGCACGGTCATAAATTAGTTCTACATTCGTTAGTTGTAATTTATCTTTTAATTCTGTTAAAAATTTTATTTTTTTGTTGTTGGAGTCAAGTAAAACAAAATTTGTTTTTTCGCGCAGGATAGCTAACACCATACCAGGAAATCCTGCTCCTGTTCCTATGTCTAATACTTTTTGACCTTCTTTTATGTATTCTGAAATAGTTAAAGAATCAAAAAAGTGTTTTAGGTAAATTCCTTGCTCCTCTTTAATCGCTGTTAGATTTGTATGGGTATTGTATTCAATTAGAAATTCTTTATAAAACTCTAATTTTTCAAGTTGGGATGGAGTAATGTTTATTCCAAGTGTTTTTAATTCTTTTATAAATTCTTCTTTATTCATTTGCATATTCCTTTTTTAAATAAATGGCTAGTATGGAAATGTCTGCTGGATTAATGCCGCTAATTCTTGCCGCTTGACCAATGGAAATAGGGCGGATTTTCTCTAATTTTTCTCTTGCTTCACTTGCTAAATTTTTTACTTTTTTGTAATCAATATCTGTAGGAATTTGTTTTTCTTCTAATTTTAACATTTTTTCTATTTCTTTTTGAGTTTTTGCAATATAGCCTTCGTATTTTATATCAATGCTTACAATTTCTTGGGTATTTTCTTTAAATGGAATCGGTGTGATTTCGTTTAAAAATTCCATTGTGATTTCAGGTCTTTTTAATAATTCTATAAAAGATGTTTTATTTAGCGGAATGCTAAAGTTCTCTTTTTCAAATTTTTCTTTTATCTCTTCAGTTATTTCTAATTTGGTATGTTTTAAAAATTCTTTTAGTTTTTTTATTTCTTCTAGATGATTTAAGTAGTTTTCATATATTTCTTCTGTAATGGTTCCATAGATATGTCCATATTCTCTTAGTCTTATATCTGCATTATCATGACGAAGTAAAAGACGATATTCAGCACGGGAGGTAAGCATTCGGTAGGGCTCTTTTGTTCCTTTTGTGACTAGGTCATCGATTAAAACGCCTAAGTAGGATTCGTTTCTTTTTAAAATGAGAGGTTCTTTATGATTTAATTTTGATACGGCATTTATACCTGCAAGTAGGCCTTGTCCTGCTGCTTCTTCATATCCACTTGTTCCATTGATTTGACCAGCGGTGAATAGGTTTTCCACTAATTTGGTTTCTAGAGATGGTTTTAATTCTAATGGGTCGATAGCATCATACTCGATTGCATAAGCGTATTTGGTAATCACTGCATTTTCTAATCCTTTTAGACTATGGACCATTTTTTCTTGAATGTCTTCTGGCATACTGGTAGAAAAGCCTTGGATATACCATTCATCGTAATAAAGGCTTTCGGGTTCTAAAAACAATTGGTGTCTTTCTTTGTCTTTAAAACGTACAATTTTATCTTCAATGGAAGGGCAGTATCTTGGCCCAATTCCTGTTACGTATCCGCCATACATACTGGACTTTTCTAAATTATCCAAAATAATTTTGTGGGTATTTTCGTTTGTATACACTAGGTAACATTTTTGTTGTTCTTCTATTTTGTACTTTGGTTCATCATCGTGAGAGAAAGTATAGTATTTATTATCACCATATTCTTCGCTACAAAGAGAAAAGTCGATAGAAGAGGCTTTGATTCTAGGAGGTGTTCCTGTTTTTAAGCGTTGAATGGTAAAACCTAATTTTTTTAAATTATCACTTAGGTGGTTGCTTCTTGCTTCTCCATGTGGTCCACCTTCTGTTGATGTAGCCCCTCTTAGGATGTTGCTTTTTAAATACGTTCCTGTTGTTAATATCAAAGCATCACAAAAAATCGTTTCGCCGTTTGCTAAAACAACGCCTTTGATTTTGTTCTTTTCTACTAAGATATCTTCTACCATTGCTTCTTTTATTTCTAAGCTTTTGGTTTCATTCAATTTCTTTAACATATTTTTAGGGTATGTTGTTTTATCCGCTTGGCAGCGCAAAGACCGAACAGCTGGACCTTTTTTACTATTTAGCATTTTGATTTGAAAATGAGAGGCATCTGCCACTTTTCCCATTAAACCACCTAAAGCATCGATGTCTCTTACAATGACTCCTTTTGCTGTTCCTCCAATGGAAGGGTTACAGGGCATATCGGCGATATTTTTTATATTCATTGTGATAAGAAGAGTTGAGGCGCCCATAAACGCAGAAATGTGGGCAGCTTCGCAGCCAGCATGACCTCCACCCACTACAATTATGTCATATTTCATATAATCACCTTCCTATGTATTTTTCGTAATAGTTATATTCTCCAGGATAATCTTCGTACATAAATTTTCCTTTGTATGCAAATCCTTGTTTTTGAAACAAATTGTTCATTTTTATATTGGATACTTCCGTATCTGCTTTTAAAACGGATATATTGTTTTCTCTCGCTTTATTTTCTGCAAACAGCATTAATCTACTTGCTATTCCTAATTTGCGATATTTTTTAGGAATACACATTCTATGGAGAATATAAGATTTTTTTTGACTATTTGCTATTAATGCATCATAATCATGAACATCATTTGCTATCGTTATAAAACCTTTAATTGTATTATCTTCTTTTAGAATGTAAAGAGTCTTTTGTTCTATGTCTTTTTTAAATATTTCTTCATTTGGGTAGTTTTCTTCTGTTGAACCCCATTGAGGATTATTCTCTTCACGCATTTCCTCTATTGCTTCGTTTATAATATTCATTATTTCTGCTAAATCAGTCAATTTTGCAAGTTCTATCATTTTTACACTTCCTAATTTTTAATTGTTTCTTTTATTCTGTTTGTAGCGTATTTTTCAATTAAATTGATTGCCCAACTCTCTATTTCCTCGTTTTCTTCGATTACAAATTCTTGTCCTCTACAAGCAGATTTAAAGTAGCCTTCTTTCCAACTATTTTCATTATGATATGCTATTTTTACTTTTTTAAATATTTCTGGTAAATTCCAACAGGTTCTAGTCATTCCTTCTTTTGATAAATCCAATTCTTTATTATATTCAAACATACCATATCCTTTTATATTTTCGTTAAAAGTACATTTGTCTTTGGCAATATAAATACAATTGGATGGATTGTTTAATCTTTTTAAAGAACTAGCATGAGGATGTTTTTGTAACCACTTTGGAATTTCTTCTTTACACGGATAAATAATTTTATCAATTTGTAAGTAACCAAATATAGTATGTCTTCCATCGCCTTTTTTGAATTTATATTGGTTATTTATTTTTTCAACATCGTTAAACCAACCAAAGAATAAAAATAAATCTCCTTCTTTGATATCGTTATTTTCAAGTACTTTTTGAGCAGCATTAATTTGACCGAAAGCTCCTCTCCAATCTTTTTCTCTAGATACTGAAAATTCACATAAATCTGGGTCCAAATGACATTTTGTTTCTTTTTCAAGTGGAATATTTTTTCCTGATTTAATATTTTTATTTAAAGATTTCATTATTTCATAAATGGATTCTCCATTTTTTGTTTTTAAATCTCCAAAACAATAGTCTTCTTCTTTATTACTTGGTATTGGTAATGTTATCATTTCATTGTTTGGTAGTATAATACTAGGATAGCCACCATATCCTGAATCAAAGCCTTTTCTACTTAAAATTACTTTCATAATCGATTCTCTCCTTATTTTTTTATCTTTTTGGTAGTTCTTCTAGGGCATCATCATTATTGGGAAATGAAATTGTTGATAATAATAAATCCATTTCTTCTTTAATTTCATCTTCTGTTCTCATATCAATATTTACACCTAATAATTCTTCGAAATTATTATGTAACAAAAAATTAATAATTGTATTCATATCTTGATTGTTCTTTTTTATTTCTTTAACCAGTTCAATGTATTTTTTATATTCTTCATTTTCATTTTTTCTTATATCGATGCATAATGGTTTATCTGTTATATCTATAATGTAGCTAGGCGAAAATTGTTCTATAGGTATTGCATATTCTGGTATTGGAAATTTTTCACCTTTCAATTCATAAAACCCAAATCCTTTATATTTTTCTAATATATCATTAGGGATATTGGCTGTCATAAATAAAATATATTGTTCGTTTTGCTTTTCATAACTACCATTTTTTCCTATATTAAAATAATATTTAGCAAAGTCACTATATCTAAAAAAATGAATATATTCTTTTCCATCTATATATTTGTGTGTGTTTAATGCATTATTATTTATTTGCATTTTATTCTTTATATTTTTATATTTATTAATCACTTCTTGTAATTTTATACAACGATATACCCTCATTTTGCATCCCCCTAGTTTTATTTTCCTAAACAAAAATTTTTAAATAATTTATCAACAAGTTCGTCTTCGTATTTTTCTCCAATTAAGACTCCTAAATTATCAAAAGCATTTCGCAAATGAATTTCTAACATATCAACAGGAATACTACTATCTGCATCTTCAATTGCTTTTTTTATGCTTTCCAATGCTTCTTTTACCAATGTTATCTGGCGTACATTTGATAGATAAGTTAAATCTTTATCTGCAATTTTGTCTAAGTTGTACATTTCAATAATTTTCTTTTTTAATTCTTCTAGGCCATCTAAATCTTTGGTATTTCCTTTTATAACATTAACGTTGTCTGGTAATTGTAATTTGTTTTCTAAATCGGTTTTGTTTATAAAGATTATGTTTTCTTTTTCTTGGGTTATTTTTAAAAGATTTTTATCTTCTTCTGTTAGTTCTTCATTGTTATTTAATACAAGTACTACTAAATCGGCTTGGTTTATGATTTGTTTACTTTTGTCTACACCGATTTTTTCTACTACATCTGTGGTTTCTCTAATTCCAGCGGTATCAATTAAATTGATTTCTATTCCTTTTAAATTCATTTTGGCTTCTATCACATCTCTTGTTGTCCCAGATATATCTGTTACTATCGCTTTGTCTTCATTTAATAAGGCATTTAAAATACTGCTTTTTCCAACGTTTGGTCTTCCTACTAAAGCAATATCGATTCCAGATTTTATAATTTTTCCTATTTCAGAGTTGGATAATAGAAGTTCCATTTCTTTTTCAATAGAAACTAATTGTGCTTGGAGATAATCTGGAGTAACTTCGATAGCATCTTCGTATTCAGGATAATCAATGTTTACTTCAATGTTTGCAATAATGTTTAAAATTTTATCTTTTAGTTCACGTACTATTTTAGTTATACGACCATTTACACCATTTATAGCCAATGTGCGCTGTTTATCGCTTTTTGAGGAAATCAAATCACTTACAGATTCAGCTTCGATTAAATCAATACGGCCATTTAGAAAAGCTCTTTTGGTAAATTCTCCTGGTTCTGCAAGACGCGCACCTTTTTCTACTAATAATTCTAAAATCCGATTGGTAGTAGATATTCCTCCATGGCAATTGATTTCTACTGTATCTTCTGTTGTATATGTTTTAGGACTTCGCATTACATTTACTAATACTTCATCAATTACGCTATCATTATCCACAATAAAACCGTAATGAATGGTGTGGGAATTTACTTTGGTTAAATCTTTTCCTTTAAAAATAGAGGTTGCTATGGAAAGTGAATCTTTTCCACTTAAGCGAATAATAGAAATGGCACCTACTCCTAGGGATGTTGCTACTGCTACTATTGTATCGTTCATTTCCTTCACTTCCTTCGCGGGTATTATAGCACAAAAAAAGCAATTCCTAAATAGAATTTACTTTTTCTTCTTTGCTTTATTTTGGATTAAAAGTATAAAACCAGTTAAAATGATATTGGTTATAATAAAGAAAACTACTAGTCGAAATAATACTACTTCTGTTGGAATATCGCCGAAATGGTACCAGCTAAAAGTTTCAAATGTTGCAAAAGTAATTCCAAGTGAAATGATACATACTAAAATTCCTAATATTATTTTTTTCATGTACGCCTCCCTTATATATTGTTGTAATTCTATTGTAGCATATTTCTTTTTTTGTAGTCTTTTTTATTAAAATGATTTTACAAATTTATTTTATTCTTTTATTGTTTATAAAATTTTATTTTTATGTTAAATTAGAGTTAGAAGGAGGATTTGGAAAAGATGGAAAATATAAAACGTATAAATCCAAAAGAATTAATATATAGTAAAGAATTTGTTAGAGAACCAGTAAACTTACTTTGTAAAGAAATAGAAAAAAGAAATTTACGCAAAATGATTTTAAATGGTGGAAGAGGGATTGGAAAAAGTACTGTTCTTCAACAATTGCAAAATAGAAGTATAGACACGGAGAAACCTTTTATTTGTATGCAATTTGATGCTGCAGGCTTGGGAATTTGTGAAAATGAAACATTTTCAAAAGAATTTTTTATACATTATTGGGAAGAAAGATTTGCTAATCAATTGCTTCATTATATAAGAAACTATTACGAACGTACTTATTACAATAATTTTAGAGAATATAGTACTTTTATTAAAGAGAGTAGTAGAAAAACAGTTGATTTTATAAATAATAGCATTTTTGATGGAACAAAACATTTAGATAGACTTTTAAGTTCTAAAGAAATTTCTGGAGAGATTTTAAATAAATTAAAATCTATATTGCCAGTTGAAAATATTGGATTATGTATTGATAGATTTGATTGGACAAATAATAATGATGCTTTAACACAACATATATTAAGTGAATATTTTGATTTATTTCGTAATATTATTATCACTTCTGATGATGATAGTTTAATTAATGAATGGGAAAAAAGATACAAGGATAGCAAAAGTTCATTTTCAACTTATAAGTCACTTGATATTTCATACGGGCAAGATATTACTATAATTAAGCTTATATTATTAAAGAGAATTGAAAGTTATAATAGAGAGAATTTTATTCTATTTCCACATAATTGGCTAGAAGTTGATATAATTGATTTACTTATAAAAGAAACAAATGGAAATATTTCGATGATACTAGATATTCTTAATAATTTAGTTAGTAGTTGGAATGTTAAAGAAGAGATTACACAAGAGATGATAGAACGAGCTATTGAAGACACAAAAGGACATGCTAGACAGTTAAAACAAATGGGAAAACCAATTAAATTTCATTTATAATTTAAAAACCTACAGGTTTAGTTGTCTGTAGGTTTTATTATGACATGGCGATTTGGTTCTTCGCCTTCGCTGGTAGTCGTGACTCCTTTGAAATCTGTTAATGCATTGTGGACAATTCTTCTTTCAAAGGAATTCATATTTTCTAGGGTCGCTTCTACTTTAGTTGCACGTACTTCACGAGCCGTTTTTTTAGCAAGAAATTCTAAGTTCTTTATTCTTTTTTCTTTGTAGTTTTCTACATCAAGATTTAGGTTAATATAATAGTGATAGTCGTTTAATACTTTTTGTTTGGTTAAGGTCTCTAATGCCTTTAGGGTTTGGCCATCTTTTCCAATTAAAATGGCATTGTTGTCTGCATACATTTTAATTTCTATTCTTTTATCACGTACGTTGGATTCGAAATTTACTTCTAATCCTAAATTTACAATGACTTCTTTTAAATAATTTTTGATTTCTTCTACTAAATTGGTTATTGTTGTGGCTGTTATTTTTACACTTGCTGATTTAAATAGGCCACCTTTTTTTTCTTCTTCAATGTGATAAATAATTTCTAATTCATTTGCATTTAAACTTTCTGTTGCTTTTCTTATAGCTTCTTCTTTTGTTTTTGCTTCAATTATTACTTCTTTCATTATTCATTCCTCACTTCTTATTATCAGAGCGCATTTTCTTTAAGATAAAATTTTGGATAACTACAAATCCATTGGTTACTATCCAGTATAGAGCGATGGCAGTTGGTAAACTAAAAGATGCAATGGAAATAAACACAATCATAAATTTTAATGTAAATTGCATTTGGCGTTCCATTTCACTATTTCCACCGCTTTGGTGCATTGAATTTTTGAAGGATAAGTATGTGGTTAGAATAATTAAAATAATTAGAATGATATATATATATTTTCCTTGGCTAATTCCAACCCATGGAGTCATTCCTAGTTTCATTCCAAGCAAACTATCTTCAAATATAGCTGGCACTCTATTGATTGCTTGTAAGAACGCGAAGAATAGAGGAAGTTGAATAAAAGCAAGTAAACAGCCAGAAACAGGATTAATTTTATATTTTTTGTAAACAAGCATTGTTTCTTGGCTTTTCATCATCATCGAATCGCTGTCTGTACGATTTGCATATTTTTTCTCTATCTTTTGAATTTCTGGTTGAGCTTTTTTCATATTTTCTGCTTGGTCCATACTTTTTTTAGAGAATGGGAAAAGGATTAAACGAATTGCTAAACCAATCAGCATAACGGAAAGTCCATAATTTTTTATCAAGATTCCTAGTTTTAAGATAACCCAAGCAAGCGGTTTTACAAATATAGATTCCCACAAACTATGGTACTTAATATCGTTTGGCTTAAATTCTTCACAGCTTGGCAATTCTTCTAAACTTGTTTTTAATTGGTCCCCATATTTTTCATATAGTTCATATAACTCTTGTTCTTTTGGCTTACATAAAATATTATTTTGTAAACTTTGACCCGTTTGTTCATATGTGATGATTTTTTTCTCTTCTTTTAAGTAGTTAGAATTTCCACATCCTGTTGTTATAAATAAAACTGCTACTAACAAAATTGCTATTTTTTTTATTCTCATTTTATCTCCTTTATTAATTGTATTAATTCACCTTTCATTTCTTGAAATGAAATTTCTACACAATTTCTTTTAATCATTATAATATAATCATAAGATTTTGGAAAGATATCTTTTGCATCATCAATAATGGCTCTTACTTGGCGCTTTAGTTTGTTTCTTACAACAGCGTTTCCAAGCTTTTTGCTAACGGCAATGCCAAATTTTGAAAAACTCTCTTTCTTTTTCCTTATATATATAACATAACTTTTATTTTTAAAAAAGTTATTGCTATGAATCATATCCGTAAAGTCTTTTTTGGCTTTTACTACTTCTTTTTTTTTCATAGGGATTCGCTTCCTTTTTTGATTAGCAAAAAAACCACATTTTGTGGTTTATTTTGTAATTAAGTTTTTACGACCTTTTTTTCTTCTATTTTTTAATATTTTTGTTTCTTTACGTGCAAAAAAACCATGCTTCTTTGCTTTTTTTCTCTTATTTGGTTGATAAGTTCCTATTTTCATATTTCTTCCTCCTTTAAATTTAAAGTCTCCTTATTATATTATTAGTGGATAAAAAAAGTCAAGAATTATCCACAATATTTGTTTGGTAAATAACTTTGTGGATAGAATTTCTTTTAAATACGCTTGGGAAATAATTTATAAACACTATAAACAGTATTGTGGATAAAAGATATACACTTGTGCATAATTTTTTTATTAAAATTTGTGGATAATGTTGATAAATGTCGAAAAGTCTTTTATTATAAGAAGAAATCCTGTGGATAAAATGTGGATAACGATGTGAAAGAACAATTTTACTTTTCATTTAGGGATAATTGAGCTAAAATGAAGTTGTCTAAAGGTAGCAAAGTGGGGTGAGGAATTTGTTGGTTGAAGA
>CARMXJ010000041.1 GCA_949025205.1 uncultured Bacilli bacterium
TTAACATTGTTTTATTTTTCTTTTCCATTTTTTCTCACTTTTCTCCATTTGGTATCTTTCTACTCTATACTCATTATATAATATTTACCTTTGTTTTTAAATACTAAAAAATGAAAAAAAGCTATCTTTCCTAGTTTTTTCCTATTCAAAATAACTCTTTTAATTACAAGTATAATCTAAGCCAGATAGCCAAGCACGTATAATTGTTGCATTATTTGACATTGTTCTATTATTGTTTCCATTAATATCAAAACTTATTTCTGACAATGTTCTTTCTAATTTTATAGCAATTTTGTTTTCTGTTGGCACAAAGTTTTCTGTTCCAACAATCTCATGAATTCCTACATTTTTATCATAAGAATTTGCAATACTTTCGTAACTTGCTTTATCTTTAAAGATGAAATTAGCCGTTCTTGTAGCATTTACGAAAGTATCTTTTGCATCTATGCCAATCTTATATGTATTTGTATACGTAGCTGCAATATCATCCAAAACTTCTCCTTTTGAAACGCAAGTTAAATATTTAACTGGAGCATTTCTAGAAATAATTAATTTTGCTGTTGCAGTTGTCGTGTTGTTGTATTCATCACTAACTAATATTTCTACATCGTATTCTCCTACTTTAGCAGTTAATCCTTCTACGTCGTTTATAAAAGAATAACTACATTTAGAAGCATCTGTACATTTTTCAATAAAATCAGCAACGTTTAGGTTTGAGTTAGGTGCTAATGTAAGATCACTTACTACGACTTCCGGTTTGGTAGTATCGTTTACAATTACAGTTCCTTCTTTTTCTGTTGTTCCACAGGTTACTTTGTATTTATAAGTACTTACTTTAGACATATTTATACTATCCAGATCTAATGTACAGTTTTCTTTTTGATATCCAGTAATGGTTGCGTAATTATCTATATTTTGTGATAAAAAGCTTCCTAATTCTAAATTTAAATCATTGGTTACTATAGTAACAGATTCTGCTTTTGTTTTCACCATAGTAAGAAAATAGTATACTCCAAAACCGATAGCAGCAATCAAAATGATTAATAAAATAACAATTAACGCTTTGCTACTTACATTTGTTCCATTTTCTTTTGGCTCTTTTTTCTTTTTCTTCTTTTTATTATCATTTTGTATAGGAGGAACTGGAACAGATGCGAAATCATTTGGTGGAAGTACTGGGGTTATACTATCTATATTTGTATTTAAGTTTTCCACATTTATTGATGCATTTTCTTGGTTCATGTTTTCTTCCAAAGATTCTACTGGAGAAATTGGTTTTATTTCTTGTGGCTCTCCTATTTTAATAGATGTTACGGTTGGATTTTCAATAGAATTTGACATCGATGTTAAAGTTTCATTTTCTATTGAATTTTTTCCTTGATTTATATTATTATTTTCATTTGTAGTTGGAACACTTTCGAAAGTAGGTACACCTTCTGTTATAGGTGCTACAAATTCGTTTGATACGTTTCCATTATTTACTCCTATAGTGTCAGTTGAAGCTATTGGCTCATTATGTAAAGTATTTGCTGTTTCTTGTACTGGTTCTATACTTTCAAATATCGGAGCAACATTTACGACTGGCTCTGCAGATGTAGAGCCCGCTTCATTTACAGGTGTTATTGGTGTATTATTATTTAAAGGTGTTTGTCCAACATTTCCTATCACACCATTATTTTGTGATGTTTGATTCGCCATCGGTGCTCCATTTAGTATGGCATCAAGAGAAGGTCTTATAGGAGTAGCTGAAGCCGCAGGTATGCTATTTACAACAGCTGAACCGCTATTTTCCTCTTCTTGTATTAGTTTATTTTCTGGTGCATCTGGTGCAATAGGCGTAATTATATTGTTATTCTGATTTTGTAACTCTGGATTGGTATTGGGTAGTGGATTTATAGTTTCTCCTATATTATTTACTCCATTTAATCCATTTGTGTTTTGATTATCCATTGATATCAATCCCCTTTATCATAAAAATATTATATCTTTAAGACAAAAAAAATTCAAGAAAAAACAAAATTTAACAAAAAAAGTGTAAAGAAAAAGTTAAGATTTTCTCTTAACTCTTCTTTATTATTTGGATATAGTATCTAATTCTTGATGGCCAAGTAGCACTTCCCGCATATTTTTTTCCAATTTTTTCTGGTGTCGTTAATCCTTTTTGGTAATAATTTTGTGATAGATTTTTATAAAAAGCTTCAATTCCTTTTTCTAACGATTTAAATTTGGCATAACCAGTTGTTCCACATTCATTTGAGCCTTTCATTCCTCCAACATTATTACACGCGCTCGTTAGTCCACTACATTTTCCAGAATAACATCCTGTTTCATGTAAAACGATTGCTAACGATAAATAAGGATCTACATTGTATTTAATGGCATACTTGGCAAATAAACTGCCATATCCTTTTAATGTTGATTTTAGATTTCTATCTAATTTCTGAGCCAACTCCTCTAAAGTCATTCCATCGTAAACGATTTTTTCTTGTTCTTCTAAAAGAGCTTGCTTTTCTTTTTCACTTTCTTGTATTGCTAATAACTCTCTATTAGCTTTGTCCTCAAACAATACCCCATGAATATACCCATTACTTGCTAACAAGCTTATACTTGCTGTTTCCATGGTTTTTCTTTTTTTGTTCCCATCTATTATATTTGCGGAAAAGATGGTTACAAAAAGAATCACGATTATGGCCGTAAAGGCCTTAACCGACGGTAATTTTTTCATTTTACTCTACCTCTTTTTTTTGCGGAACGGTATCTATATTATCATATTCATGAGCTTAAGTCAAATTGAGGGCGGGCATTTTATCGTACTTTTGTACGTTTATCATCCCCTTTTTCCAGTATTTATCCTGCTTAAAAAGAGATATATATTTTTTATATTTTAGTTTCCAAAAACGATAGAAACAATAATAAAACTGGCAATAATTCCCACAAAATCTGCAAAAAGACCTGTTGTAAGAGCATGTCTTGTTTTATTAATTTTAATACTTCCAAAATAAAGAGCTAATACATAAATTGTTGTATCTGTACATCCTTGTATAGTAGAGGCAAGTCTTCCCGCAAAAGAATCTGGTCCAAATTTTACAAAGATATCGTTCATTATGGCTAAAGAGGCAGTTCCGGAAATGGGTCTTACAAAAGCCATTGGCAATATATTTAAAGGAATATGAAATGCATTTAAAACAGGGGTAAATAAACTAAAAAACGTTTCTAAAATACCACTATTTAAAAAAATATTGATAGCAAAAACCATGGCAATGATAGAAGGAAATATATTAAAAACTGTAATAATTCCTTCTTTGGCTCCTTCTAAAAAGGTATCGTAAATTAAAACTTTTTTCTTTAGTCCATAAAAAATAACAGCTAAAACAAAAATCGGAATTATCATCTTTGAAATTATACTCATTTTTTCTTTCTCCTTCTGATTCTATCCAATACTAAACCTGCGACACTCGAGCAAATCGTTGCTAAAATGGCCGTTACGATAATTTCTTCCGGATTTGCACTTTTATGCATCATTCTTAAAGCGATTACTGTTGTTGGAATAATAGTGACTCCACTTGTATTTAATACCAAAAATGTGATCATAGCATCACTTGCGGTATCTTTTTGTTTGTTTTCTTTTTGCATTTCCTCCATTGCTTTTAATCCAAAAGGAGTTGCAGCACTTCCAAGTCCTAAAGCATTAGCAACAATATTTGATGTAATATAGCCTAGTGCCTTGCTGTCTTTTTTTAAAGAAGGAAAAAGTTTACTTAATAAAGGTTTAAAAATTTTAGAAACGTTTTCTAAAACGCCACTTTTTTCTGCAATTTTCATGATACCTGACCACAGAACCAAAATCGGAATTAAATCAAGAACCATCTCTACTCCACTAGAGGCACTTGTTAAAATTGTATCGTTAAGACTTGCACTATTCCCAAAAAAACAAGTAAATAAAATCCCCACAATGATAAAAAACCCCCATATTTTATTTATCATGTTTGAACCATCCTAAAATTTTTTTTAGTAGACTTTCTTTTTTTTCTTTGACATTTTCTAGTTTTACATAAACGTTTACTTCTTTTAAAACTTTCTCTTTTAATTTTATTTTGATGGTTCCAACAACCTCTCCATTTTCGTAGGCTTCTAATTTTTTTAGGTTAATGTCCAATGTAATGTCTTCTTTTTCGTTCTCTTTTAATAAAACATATACATCTTCTTTTAAATACAGATTTTCTTTTTTATAATAAGTTTCATTTTCAATTTCAAAATTATTTTTGTCAATGATTTTAACACGTTGGTATTCAGAAAATAAAGTTTCGTACAGTTCTTTATGGTCACTCCAATCGTTGCCATCGTTTAAAGTTACAATTGTAATATTTTTTCCTTCTTTAGAAGCGGTGGAAACTAAGGTTCTTCTTGCTTTTTCTGTGAACCCAGTCTTTCCTCCTGTTGCATATTCATAAGTGGTAAGCATTTTGTTTTTGTTAGTCCAACTGTATGTTTTTTTATCACTTTTGGCAACATACTCTTTTGTTGCTACTATTTCTTTATAGATATCGTTTTGCATAGCATAGCTAGATAAAAGTGCCATATCATAAGCTGTTGAAGTATTTCCTTCTCCTTTGTTATTTTCCAGTCCATGAGGATTTATAAATTTGGTATTCTTCATGCCAATTTCCGCTGCTTTTTGGTTCATGTACTCTACAAATGTATCTACATCATGTCCCACAAATTCTGCGATAGCAAGTGCTGCATCATTTCCGCTACGCATCATTAGTCCATAAAGTAAATCTTTTAATTTCATCGTTTCTCCTACTTCAATGTAAATGCCACTACCAAAAGATTTTAGTATGGTATTGGTTGTAGTCACTTCACTTTCTACATCTGCAAGTTCTATTGCAACAACCGCTGTCATTATTTTCGTAATACTGGCAATTAAGTGTTCATCGTTTGCTTTTTCTTCATAAAGAACACGATTTGTATCCATATCCATCGCAATTATATTTCTAGCGGAGTATGCAAAAACATTTACTGGAGCTAGTAATAAAAGAAATAGTAACATCTTTTTCATATTCGTTTCACCTAAAAAATTTTATGAAAAAAACTAGAAATAAATGCCATTTGACATTTTCTCTAGTTTTATTCTTTATTTTATAAATGATAATATTTTATTGCGGTTTGACAATCTTTTAAAATCGCTTCTTTCCAATCGTTTCCTAAAACAATTTCCATGGGAGAAAAAAAGCCATTAAATATAATATTTTTCTTAAACATCAGTAACGTTGTTCTAATCATTTTGGGTAAATCATGAGGATTCATAATTTCATCTAAATTCGCACGTATTCCTTTTACCATGTATATTTTCCCATCTTCTGCTAAAATTTCTGTATACTCTTCTAAAAATCCTATCACAATAAAACGATTGCTTTTTACTGCCGTTTTAAATCCCTTTACTATTTCTAATTCCTCTTTTGAAAATTTATAAGGATTTTCTGTTATAAAAGTATCTATTAGTTCTTTATGGTTCCACAAATATTCATCAATAGGCAAAAGTTTTTGGGCATCTAATCCTTCTTGTTTATATATTTTTGTTATCTCCTTGCTCATTTTATATTTTTTATTTGTAAATTCTAAAAGAGCAAAATAAAGTTTATAATATAAATCCGCCTCTTTTTTATCTAAATGAGCATTATTTTGGGGTACTACTGGAAATTTATTATCCAATTCCACTTCTTTTTCGAGCTCTAATTTATAGGCGTTTGGAGTAAAACCATTCATGGCAGCACAAGGCATTTCCTCTAAGGCTTCATATACTGTATTTAATAACTTCTCGTTTATAAATAAATGTAAATTTCTTCTATCGTTTAAAATTCTTGCTTCTTCTATTATTTTAAAAAGAAAGTCTTTATCCTGTAATTTATTTACTTCTTCTACCATTTTCTTTACTTTTCTATTTTGTATAGGAAAACCATAATAAAAAATATCAAAATTATCTCGAATATCAATGAAGATGCTTCCGGCAATTCCATATAATTCTTTTGCTCTATCTAAGTCTTCTAATATATCGTAGTACTCTCTATAAATAATCGTTTCTTCTTCTAGTTGAAGGCTTTCTATCCATTCTGAAGAGAACCCACAATAAAAATGGAACAAAGGATTTCCTAGTAAAGCATCAAGACTTTCTTCTTTTATTCTTGTGATACTTCCCACTATGCTCAAGAAGGCTTTGGTTAAAATTTTGGCATAAATTTTTACGATGCTTACCATAAAAGTAATGGTTTTGTCCATTATTTCTTTGTCTTTTTTATGGGTTTTATAATAAGCTAGAGCTTCTTTTACATTTTCTTGTTGTTCTTCAAAAACTTCTAATGTTACCATGCTAAAAATACATTTTTTATGTAATTCTTTCATTTCCCATGCATAGGTTTTAAAATCTTTTGCCGTTATTTTGTTTTCTTTTATATAGTTTAAAAAATCTAATTCTTTTCCTGTACAAATTGCATATAAATAATGTTCTAATTTGTATTCTTTTATAATTTCTTCTAACATTTTTCCACGTGTAATTTCATCATAATCCTTGCATTCATATACTAACGATAAGTACATATCGTAAACCATATCTTTCGGCCATTTAATAAATTCTTCTTTTAACTTCATTTTACAAACTCCTCAATCTTAATTATTTACTCTTCATAACCTCTTAAAAAATAATCACATAATTTTTGATAATTGTCTTGGCTGTTTAAACAAGTATCTATTAATCTTTGTTTTTCGTTATGCATTTGATATTCTTTTATACCTTGTATATAAATTTGTTTGTTTCTATCTTCAATATAAAAAGGGATAATATCATTTACTAAACATTCTCGAAAAAGAATGATTCTTCCTACTTGTCCGTTGCCATCTTGAAATGGGTGAATTTTTTCAAATCGAACATGAAATTCAATTATATCTTCGAAAGATTTATTAGGTAAAGAATGGTACCAAGAAAGCAAAGATTTCATAGCACTTTCCACTTCTTTATTTCCAACAACATTTGCTAAAGATTTATATTCCCCGACTTGAAACCATTTTTGTTCTTCTTCTGTTAAAGTCCCATTTTTTAAAATAAAATGAAATTTTTTAATCATATCTTCTGTTAAAACTTCTTCTAAAGTATCAAGCATATATTTAAATAATGTAAAATGATTTTTCGTTGTAACATCTTTTAATACAATTACTTTATTTTTATCTGCTAAAATAGTACCTGTTTCATAAATACTTTCGGTTTCATTTGGCGTTATTGTTGAACCTTCTAAGTGATTTGTATTATAAGCAAAATCAAGCTGCGTTTTGTAATATAAATTGCCTTTCATATTTATTTTTCTTTGTTCTAATAATGCTTTTTTTATTGCTTGCACTGTCATTTCATCACCCATTTTCTTTAGTGTCATTATTATATCATAAGTGCCCCTATTTTTACGTACAAAAAAAAGACTTTAAAGTCCTAACTGTTTTGGTAGTTATAAATACCATGTATTTTTTCTAAATCTTCTGTTGTTATTTTTTCTAAAGTCCATTTGCCATCTTTTTTTATAACGTTAAATTCTATTGTATAGTCCACTCTAGTGTCCGTCTTTCTCATTTGCTCTAATTTATATTCTAAAAATTTAGCAGCATCATAACTTTTGTCTTCACTCAAAAATTCTTCTTTATGATTATTTTTGTATTCTTCTGCTTCTTTTTGGGCTTTGTATAAGTCGTACACCGAAATTTTGGCCGTTACAATTGCTTCATCTCCTTCGTATTTTTCTTCCACAATTTCGTATTTTAAATCTTTGTATTGTTTTTTCATAATACTTTCGTAAGTACTTCCTTGTTCTTCACTTAGTCCCTCTTCTTTTATAAGGTCATTTAATTCTGTTAAAACTTGCGGATTATGGTTGTTGTATTTTCCTAAATACTCTTTTACAGGGTCACTTGCGGTATCTTTTACACAAGCACACCCAACTACTAAACTGAATGTTAGTAATATGGCTATTATTTTTTTCATTTTGATTCTCCTTTTATTTTTATTTTTCTCCAATGTTTTTCAAATTATACTTTTTATGTTAAAATACTAGATAGGTGATTTTAATGAAAAGACTTTTAACAGGTTTACAACCAAGTGGAGAGTTAACTTTAGGGAGTTTAATCGGAGGTATCAGACAAAGTGTTGCGTTTCAAGAAGAATACGATTCTTTCATCTTTGTTCCAGATTTGCATGCCATTACAGTTCCTCAAGACCCTATTCTTTTAAGAGAGCGAATTAAAAAAAATGTAGCTCTTTATCTTGCTTGTGGAATTGACCCTACTAAAAACACAATATACTTGCAATCACAAAATTTGTATCACACCAATCTTTCATGGGTTTTGGAATGCAATACATACATGGGAGAAGCTAG
This sequence comes from uncultured Bacilli bacterium, assembly GCA_949025205.1. Lineage (GTDB taxonomy): Bacteria > Bacillota_I > Bacilli_A > RF39 > UBA660 > MGBC108787. Next base: position 8,412 of record CARMXJ010000041.1, read on the forward strand.
TCGTATGACCCAATTTAAAGACAAAAGTAAAAAACAACAAAATGTTGCGGTGGGACTTTTTACTTACCCTATTTTAATGGCAGCGGATATTTTACTTTATGATGCTGATTTCGTTCCTGTTGGAGTTGACCAAAAACAACACGTAGAACTGGCTCGTGATATTGCCACAAGGTTTAATAATAAATATGGAGATGTGTTTACTATTCCGGAACCTTTAATTCCAAAAGTAGGAGCTAAAATTATGAATTTACAAGACCCTACTCGGAAAATGAGCAAATCAGATACTGATAGCAAAGGCATTATTTTTCTTTTAGATAGCGAAGAAGTTATCGTTAAAAAAATTATGTCTGCTGTAACAGATAGCGATAATAAAGTGTATTATGATATGGAAAACAAACCTGGAATTTCTAATCTTTTAACGATTTACTCCGCTTTATCCAATATGGAAATCAAAGAAGTAGAAAGAAAATTTAGTGACTCTAATTACGGAAATTTAAAAAAAGAAGTAGCAAGTTTAGTAGTGGAAACCTTACTTGCAATACAAGAAAAATATAAGTCTTTTATGGAAGGAGATACAATCGAAAAAATCCTAGAGGAAGGATGCATAAAGACCAACAAAATCGCGAAAGAAAAATACGATTCTGTTTTGGAAAAAGTAGGACTTGGTAGAGTTTAATTTACTTTGTTATAAGAAAGTTTAATTAATTCGTAGATAGACAATAAAGAGGCATTGTACTCTTTTTTTAATGCATTTTTCATCTCTTCTACTATTAATTTTAAATCATTGCTTGTTTTATTAAACCATTCGTAATATAAGTATTTTAGTTTACTTTCATTTTTTGTATCAAATAGAGTATCGATTTCACACTCTATTAATTTTTTTATTTCTTCTACTTGGCGTAAATTTTTACGTTTTGGATATTTTTCCAGTTTTTCATACTGTAAATCACTTTCTTTTATCGTAAACATCATTTCTAGTAGATTCATTTCATCCGAAAGTAATAGTTTGCTACGGCCGATAACATTTCCATCTTTATCTAGTTCTAAAGCAAGGGCATTTTTAGCATCGCTTATAACAAAGGCGTATTCTAAACATTCTGTTGTTGATTTTACAATGGTTTTATTTTCTATAAGTTCTAGTACTTCCCTACAAAATCTTGTTTTGTATTTTAATTGGTCTTTTAATGTATTTGTAGAAACTCGAAACAAAGGAATTTTTTTGACAAAGTCAATGGCATCTTCACTTTTCCATTCATAAAATTCATACATTTCTTCTCTTCCAAAATTTAGTAAACAATCGTAATAATAATACATTTTTTCTCCGCCTTTCCATTCCAACAAAAATTAAAATCATTCCAAAAAGAAACAATAAACATTCAAACCTTTTACTAATAAACTGAACAAATTCTAAAAAACTATACCCCATTGTAAGTAAATTTGTATAAAGAAGAATAAATAATAAGCCAAAACTTGAAAGCATCAGACCAAAAACAATGCAAAATATATTCATTTTTACTCCTCTTTACTATTTTATTTCTTATTTCCTCATTTTATTATATAATTAATTAGGTGATGATGAATGAAATATATAATTTACATTTTACTCGGTATTTTACAAGGATTTACGGAACCTTTACCTATTTCTTCTAGTGGGCATTTATTTTTGTTTAAAAATCTTTTTAATACAGATATGATGAACGATTTAAATTTTGAAATCTTTGTCAATTTCGGTTCTTTCTTAGCCATTCTTCTCATTTTTTGGAAAGATATTGTAAAACTAATTCGTTCTTTTTTTACTTACCTTTTTTATAAGAAAAAAAGAGAAAGTGTTAAAAATGATTTTAAATATTGTATGTTAATTTTGGTAGGAAGTATTCCAGTTGGAATTATAGGAGCCCTTTTTAAAGATAAAATTGAAAATGCTCTAAGTATCAAACTTCTTGGTGTTGCTTTTTTAATAACAGCGATTTCTTTGTTCTTAGTTAAAAATGTAAACGGCACAAAAGAAGATAAAGACATTACATATAAAGATGCTATCATAATTGGACTTTTACAAATGGTGGCTTTATGTCCAGGTATTAGTCGTAGTGGTACTGTTTTGGTAGGATGTTTGCTTTGTAAATTAAAACGGGATGCAGCTTTAAAATACACGTTTATGCTTTACTTCCCTGTTAGTGTTGCTTCAATGGGGCTTGGTATTCTTGATTTTATAGAAAATCCATTAAGTACTAGTTTATTATTTCCATATGTTTTAGGAATGCTTTTTGCTGGAATTGTTACTTACTTTTCTTATAAATGGTTAAGTGAACTTGTGAAAAAAGGGAAACTTTGGAAATTCTCTATTTATTGTTTAGCCTTGGCTTTGTTTATTTTTATTTATTTTAGATAACATTTTTAAAAGGGGCTGTCCGGAAATTAAATGATTAATTTCTAGACAGTTTCTTTTTTATT
>CARMXJ010000042.1 GCA_949025205.1 uncultured Bacilli bacterium
TATTATGATACCATTTTTTTCTTATATTTTAAATAAAACCTTTCCGGACAGGTCTTTTATATTAAATTCTGTTTTGGAATAGTTTAATAATTCATTAATTAATCCATTAAAATCAAACTTAATATTTTTATAAACTTCTTGTATTTCTGATATATCATAAATCGTTTCTATTAAAAAATCTATTTTATTTTTGAAATCTAGTTTGTAAAATTTTGATAAAATATCTTTCGCTTCTTCTTTTGTTTTTTTATTTATGTAAGGCTCAATGTCTATTCCATTTGGATTAATTTTTATTTCTTGTATATTGGTTGCAACTAATAAAAGTTGTGTTGCTAACACCATTGGATTTTCTAAATTTATTTGATAGGGTTCTAAGACTAATTTGTCATTTTCATAAGCATCATCACTGCTTGAATAATTACCATCATTTATTAGCCCATTGTCTAAATGATTGAATAAAATACTCATTAGATATATTTTATTTTCCTTATTTAATTCTCTAAAATTTATTAATACTTCTTTTAATTCTCCACTTATATTATTTTTCATTTTCTTAAATCCTTCTTTCTAAATTTCCATTTCTTTTACTTTTTTTATACTTTCTTTAAAAATAATATTTTTAGTTTTTTCATCAAATTGAAAATAACCGCTTTCATAATTTTTATCGATTACTTTTATAGTAGTTCTATTAAAAAGATAAACTTTAAATTCATAAATGTCTAAATCCTTTTTTAAATATTCAAGAACCTTAAATTGTTCTATTGTATCTACTTGATTTTTTAAAATATTTTCATTTGTTAATTTTTTCAAATTCCATTCCCCCTTTATTTTATTTTTTCTTTTGATAGATAACTTCAAAACAAGAAAGGATTTTTTTGTTTTGAAATTTCTTAATTCTTACAATAACTATTGTTAGTCAAGAGTTGTATAAACAACTTCGTTGCTCTTGACTAACAACATTTAATCGGTTTCATAATATAGTTTTTATCTGTTTCATTACTTGGTATATATTCAAATACATTTTCTTTGTCAGATAATTGAGTTTTCTCATTTTTATCTATATATAATATTCCCATTTTAGAAATATCTTCATTCGCTGGAAAACATCTTACAATTTGTCTTCCATCTACATATTCAAATTTTATCATTTGATTTTCATAATAATAAACCGATTCATAAAAACCTACATTGTAAAATTGTCTTAAGCGAAGTAATTTTTCGGTTACAGTTTCCATTGGTAGATATTCGCTATATCTTATTTTTATCTTGTTATTATCTTCATCTGTAGCATTTCTACTAACATCTAAATATCCTTTAGAATATAAATTGCATAAATCTTCAAAGAATGAATTTCTAAAATTAATTTTTTTAACTTTTAAAATTTCTTCCTCATAATTTAATTCTATACTTTCTATCCAATTCATTAAATATTCGGCTTGCTCATTTCTCGATAATTTACTCCAACTACATACTTTTTCTTGATATTCTTTAGGATATAGTAATTTATTAATATAATCTATATCTCTTTTAATCAAAATATCTTCTGGAGTGAATTGTAATTCTTCACATACATCACATTCTTTTATTCTATGTTCTAATTCTTGAATTGCCGTTTCTACAATTTCTCGTTCTGTATCATATTCTTTTAAAGTAAATATACCACTTACATAAGCCTTTCTTATTCTTTCGAATTTTTGATTTTGAATATATAATTCTTTTTTTAATTCCTCTTTAGGATTATCTAGTTTTGTTTTAATCATAGGCAACAACGTTTGATTAACAACCTTATCATACTCGTATAGTTCATTTATAATATTGTTAATAGAATCTGTTAAATCGCATTCTTTTATTGTTATACCGCAATCATTACAATAATAATAGTAATAAGAAGTTCCACTTTTCTTTGTAGTTGCTTTTCCACCAAGTATTCTTCCACATTTAGGACATCTAAGTTTTTGCAAATAAAGATATGTTAAATGCCTTTTAAAACTCCTTGTATTCTTTTTCTTTTGAACTTGACATTCTTCCCAGAATTCCTTTTTTATAATGGCTGGAACTACGTTGCTATAATAGTTAGGATGATCTGTTCCTTTATTTTGAACATAATCGCCTTTATAAACCTCATTTTGTAATATCTTATAAATTGAACTGTCATACCAATTTTCTCTTCCTAAAACTTTTTCTTCATTAAATATATTGGCTATTGCTTGATAAGAATTTCCATTATGGTATAATTCGAATATTCTAATTACTATATTTTTTGTTGATTGGTCAATTACTAACTTTTTCTTTTTTCTCTTATATCCTAATGGTGTCTTACTTGGTATATGTCCATCTTTAATTGCACCAGCAAGCCCTATTTTAGTTCTTTCACTTGTTCTTTCAATTTCATTTTGACTAACTGTAGTTAAAAGTCTTGCAACCATTTTACCATTTGCATTTGTTGTATTTATATCATCATTTGCACAATCAAGATAGGCATTGTTTTCTTCTAAAAATTTCATAATATGTTCCATATCATAAACTGAACGAGTTAATCTATCTAGTTTTAAAACAACAATCGTATTACATTTTCCATCTTTTATATCTTGTAATAGTTCTTCAAATGCTGGTCTATGATTTCCAGTTTTAGCACTTATTCCAGCATCTTTGTATATTTTATATACTTCATACCCTTTATACTCACACATTGCTCTCAAACGTTTTTCTTGCTCTGGTAAACTAAAACCCTCACGTGCTTGATCTTCTGTGCTAACACGTATATACAAACCTGCTACTTTTTTTATGTCATTATACATTATCTAACACCTCTACTTTCAAAACCAAAAAATGCTTTTGCCTTTTCTTCAGTAGAAAACCTTAAATACATTCCAATTCTTTGTATAACTCTTATATTTTCAAGAATTTTAGATATAGTTCCATTTGAATAATCCAATGTTTCTAATTTGCAATTACTATTATTTAATAATTCCATAAAATCTATCATTTTATCAAATGAGCGATTTAATCTATCCATATTACAAGATAGAATTAGATTAAATTTTCCTTGCTTCAAATCTCTTAACATTAAATCATAGGCTGGTCTAAAACCATTAGCACTACAACCGTTATCAATGTATATATTGTAAATTTTATATTTTTTCATTTCACAATATAATTCTAATATTTTTCTTTGATTATCTATTGCAAATTGACTTTCATTAGCCACTCTACAATAAATTGCTACTTTTAATTTTTTATTCATATTATCAACCCTTTCTGTAAATTTTCCTTTCGTTCATTTATTATAGATATTTTCATAATAAATGGAATGTATAAAAATCTACCCAAAATATGTTTATTATCTGTTAAAGAAGTTGATTTTGTTAATTATTTTTTTAGTGTTTTGATAAATGATTCTAAGTCTTTCAATTCTATTTTTTTATTTAAACCTTCAACATACAATTCATTTGAATAATTAAATGCTAATAATGTAACACCTTCAATTTTTATTCTATGGGGTTCTACATAAGTGATATTAGTTAAATCTATTGTTCTTATATTACCGTTGATAATCTCTGGTGTAGTATTACAAAAACTGCTTACAAACTCAATTTTCTTTTTTAACTCTAAATCAATATGCAAAGGTTTAGTAGTTATGCTCATCATAGCAAATCATCCTCTCTTTAAACACTAAAAAATCAACTTCTTTTTAGAAAGTTGATTTTTTGCTTAAATTCCAACTCTTTTTAAGAGTTCGAATGTATTTCCTACTGGTGCCTCTGGCCGGACTCGGACCGGCACAGTATTGCTACTACTGGATTTTGAGTCCAGCGCGTCTACCAATTTCACCACAGAGGCATAAATAGATTATAACAATATTTAAAACAAATGTAAATTTTAATTTTAAATTTTTATGGCAATCGCATAAAAAATATCGTTAAAAACTATTGACATAGGACTAACTCGGTAAATAAGGGCTTTTTCATATAATTCTTTATTGATAAGAAGTACCTCAAATACAGATTATCTCATTTACTTGAAACTTGGCTAATCATACTTATATTCCCATTTTAAAGGGCATTTATAACTTTACGTAAAATTTTTATGCGATTGCCTTATTAAATTTTCGTTATAATCTGAATTCTATTTCACTGTCATTCTTTCTTTTAACTTATCCTTATTTTGAATAGATAAAAGTTTTACACTGCCTGGTGCATTCACATAATCTCCAGAAATTCCTAAACTTAGTACGTTATTGCATTCCGCTAAAGAAATAGGTGCAAAGGTTTTAATCGTTTCTTTATCTAAAATATAAGCTCCTCTTCTATCACTTGCATTTCCAAAAGAAAAATGTAAACTAGTATCTTTTATAGGAGTAATCTCTTTTTGCACTAATTCCTCGTATTCCTCTTGTGTTTTATAATCTTTCATTAAATCCAGAAGCTTAGCAGAAGCAACAATATGATTATCGTAAAAAAACAATAATAAATCTCCTTTGTTTGGAGTAGGTTGATTATTCCCGATAGAAAACATGTAAAATCCTTGTAATAAGTTTGGCAAATCCCTTTCAAAATAATTTTTTTGTAAATCTGCTATCGATACAAAATCACTATACTCCTTGCTCATTTTAATAATATATGTACTCATAATACCTCCTTCACATATTCTTAACATAGAAAAAAAGAAAAAACAAGTATTCACTTTAACTTTATTCCTAAAAGAGGGGCTAAACACAACATTTGTTCATAGGAAAGAATTACACCCCGTAAATACTTAGGGTCTACTAAAATACCTTCAATAATAGAATCTGATAAATCCACATCTTTTAAAAAAAACATATTAAATTCTGCTTTAGTTAAGTTTACTTCTGCAAAAGAAAAACGATTTACCTTTAAATCTAAAAAGCGAGATTCGGTCATATCACTTTCTTTGATAGAAACATCTGACAAACGACTGTAAGAGATTCCGGCATATCTTAAAACACAAGTCTGAAAAATAGTATTCTTTATTGTGCAATCATTAAAAGAAGTGCCAATCATTTTACAGTCAACAAAACGGCAATTATGAAGTCCACAGTTTGTAAATACAGTATTAGACAAATCTGCATTCCAAAAAGTCACATGATTAAAAACAACATTTTCAAAACGAGTATTTAAAAAAGAAACACGTTTAAAATGCAAGTCTTCAAGGGTTTTATTACATAACTCCTTTTCTTCTACAGAAATAGAAGTATACTCTTCATTGTAAACATCGACATCTTCTAAAAATAAATCATTCATTAGTGGTATCCTCTTCTTTATAAATCGATGTAAACAATTCTTTTTCTTCATTAGAATCTTCTTTAGTCATATCGATAGCTGGTAAATCATTAATGGTAGCCAGTCCAAAATAATCTAAAAAATCACTTGTCGTTTTATAAAGATTAGGACGACCTGGCATCGTACTTTTTCCAGCTTCTTTCAGTAAGCCTTTCGCAACCAATCTTCGAATCATATGACTAGAAGAAATTCCTCTCATCTCATCAATTTCAATCCGCGTAATGGGTTGATTATAAGCAACAATGGCTAAAACCTCTAAAGCGGCTGGACTAAGCAAATGATTCTCTGGATTTTCTACTAATTTTTCATAATACTCTTTATGCTCTTGTTTGGTTGTAAGTTTAAAAGCATCCCCAAGATAACTAATACGTATTCCTCTATCTTCACTTTCATAAGTTGCTTTTAATTCCTTTAATAAATTCTTAGCATCTTCTAAAGAAATATTTAATATCTCTACTATTTTATTTAAAGTAATTCCTTCATCTCCTACAACAAACAAAATGCCTTCTAAAACACCCTTTAAATCCATATCATCACCTACTCTCTACAATAATATTTGCAAAATTTTTCTCTTGGTATATATTGATTTCATCGTTTTTATTCATCTGCAAAACCGCTAAAAAAGTGACAATCAAATGTTCCTTTGTTGCTTCTTCAAAAAGTTCAAAAAAATCCATTTTTCCTTTTTCTTTTAATTTGCTTTTTATAGAAACCATTCTGTCTTCTACACTTAATTCTCGTTTTGTAATTTTTGTATGAATGGGTTTTTGGTAATTTAGTCTTTCTTGAAAGGCCAAAAAGGCATTTACTAAATCATCTACTGTAACACTTCCATCATTCGTTATTTTTTTATCCGTAAATTCTTTTAAAGAAAGCGGTTCTTTGGTATAAAAATCGGTTCTTTTTTCTTCTAACTCTTTAAAAACTTCTGTCATATTTTTATACTTTTCGTATTCTAAAATCCTATTCTTTAAATCTTCTTCACTATTAATTTCAAATTCCTGTTCTTCTTCGTTTGTTGCTTCTTCAGTAGAACCTATCAACATTTTACTTTTTAAATGGACTAGACTTGCCGCCATCACCAAAAATTCACTCGCAATGTCGATATTTAAATCTTGCATTTTCTCAATATAATTTAAATATTCTTCAATAATTACACTCGTATCAATTTCATAAATGTCCATTTCAGTAGAACGAACCAAATGTAACAATAAATCAAGTGGCCCATGAAAGTCATTAATATTCACTAAGTAATCCACTTGTTATCACTCCCTTACTTACAAGAAAAACCTCGTGCTTCCATTTCAAACTTTACAACTTTTCCTAATGTTTCATAACTATAATAATGTTCATTATTTACGTTATTTAATTTTGCATTTGCTAAATCAAGCACAGTATTTACAATAAAACCATTCCCCGCTTCAATGAATGTCGAAGAAATACCTCCAATGGTATTATATAAAGCAGACTTGTTTTTCCATTCTTCTAATTTTGTATTATAACCATTATCTTCTAAAGAATAATTTACCACATCTGTAATGGAAAATAACTTTTGGTCTTTGAATTTATACGTAAGTGTCTCTTTATTATTCGTACATACCAATACTTCTTCATTGGCATCATTTTTTTCCAATGTAATATTTGGATAATCTGCTATTTCTTTTTCTATGAAACGTATTTTTTTCATATTAGCAGCTGTACTTTCTAAAATAGGATAAGAAAAATCTACACTTGTTTCTTTTGAAATACTTTCTTTTGCTAAGATAACTCTTTCAAGAAGTGTATTTTCTTCTGTATAAGTTTCTAAAAAATAATTCTTTTGATTAAAATGAAAACGACTATCTCCCTTATTCGTAATCGTAAAAGAAAGTGTATTTCCTTCTAAATGAAAATTTTGAACCAATAATGTATCTTCCAAAGGAATAGAAAGAGACTCACCAAAAGTGTAAAAAACAACATCTTCGTTTTCATTAGGATTTTCTTCCTTTTCATGTCCTGTTTTGTTATCAATTACACTGTAGTCTGGTTTTTCATCCTCTTTGTTAAAATAATTCACAATGGTAGGCAAGAAAAAAATAAAGACAAGCAAAACACCAAAAAGAAAAAATATAAAAATTGGATTTTGTTCAGAAGTTGTCATTTCTCCAATCTTGGTTATAGATAATTCTTCCTTATTTATAATTACATTTTTAGAATCAAACTTTTCTTTTTTATTCTTTGGCATAGTTTTAATCCCTTCATTCTTACATGTTTCATTATAACAGAAATAGAATATAAAAAAAAGGACTTTTAGTCCCTCGGTTTAAAGATAAGTACTAGAATAAAGGAAAATAAGACTGCCCCTACAATCGCACAAGAACCATTTTTTAGTAAACCTGTAAATAGTCCTAATATTCCTTGTTCTTGAAAACCTAAATAAGCGCCTTTATAAAGAACATAACCAAAATTAGAGATAATAGTGGTTGCTCCTGCTCCGGCAAAATCAATAAATTTATCATAAAGTCCTAAAAATCCAAAGAAAGCTCCTAAAATAGTAAATAAGCTTGTAACATGACCTGGAGTTAATTTTGTATTATCAAGTAAAAGTTGAGCAAAGAAACAAGCTATACCTGCAAATAGAAAAGCTGCTAAATAATTCATGCTAATACCTCCAAACTGAAAGCATGGGCAATACTTGGAATCGTTTTCTTTTGATTCGTAGTATCTTTGGAATGCAAAGACCCTGTTGCAACAATTAGTATTTTTTTAAATTTATTATTTTTAAGAACTTTGTTAAACAAAACAAGTGGCAATGTCACAGGTCCACTAGACCCTGAATAAACCTCTTGGCTATGTAAGAAAATTTCACATCCAGCATCCATATGATTTTTTACTTTAATTCCATAATTTAAATTTAAAAACTCTTTAAAAATCTTAGTCCCAATATTTCCTAAATCTCCTGTTAAGATTACATCATAATACGTGATTTCACGTTTTAAATCTTCCAAATGTTTCATTAAAACCTCTACAGCAGCGGGTGTCATCACAGCTCCCATATGCGTAGCATCTTTTTGGTCATAATCCATTACAGTTCCAATCGTTGCAGATTCTACTTTAATTTTACTCTTTTCATTTGTTATTAAAGCCCCTACAGCTCCGGTTGCCGTAAAGGTTGTTGTATTTGCTTTTGGAGCTCCGTATTCTATAGGAAAACGAAATTGTCTTTCCGCATTCAAATTATGACTAGAGGTAATCACAATGGCATTTTTAATACTTTCCTTTTCTACAAATTCACTTGCTATTATCAAACTTTCCGCAAAACTTGCACAAGCACTATAAACTCCTAAAAAAGGAATAGAAAAATGTTTAGCACTAAAATTGGTAATTGTTAGTTGGTCGGATAAATCTCCTCCTAAAAGTAAATCTACTTGTCCAGCCAGTTTATTTCGATATAACAAATTATCAATCACAACTTTTTGCATGCGTATTTCCGCATCAATAAATGTTTTTTCTTTAAAGTAATAATCCTCCATCATAATATCAAATTTGCCAATTTGCCCTTCACTTTCCAAAGGACCTGCTACCGTAAATGAATCCTTGATATAAACATTGTTAAATTTGAAACTAGCCATGTATAATCACCCCTAAAACAGCAAACAAAAAAGCACTTACAATTCCATATAAAATAACACTTCCTGCCAGTTTAAACATATTGGCTCCTACTCCTGTTATAAATCCATCTCTTTTGTAATCCAAACCTGCACTTGTAACAGAATGCGCAAAACCAGTCGTAGGTAAAATTAAGCCTGCTTTTGCCTCCGTAACCCAGTTGTCAAAAAAGCCTAAAGCCGTAAACAAACTAGCAATAAATATAACGAGCAAACAAGTCCACAAACAAGCATCTGCTCTTGCTACCGCAAAAAAGTGAACCATCAAACTAACCGAAACTTCTGCTAAAGCCCCAACAATTCCTCCTACCAAGAAAGCAACTAACGCATTTTTCTTTTTATTTTCTTGTGGTGTTAATCTTTTTACTAACTTTTTATATTCTTCTTTATCCATAAGAAACCTCCATTTTTAGTATGAAAAGGAAAATGCTTTTTATACGTTGTTTTCTCTCTTGTTAAGTGTTAAAATATCGGTGGTGATGAAATATGAATACATATAAAGAACAAGAAATTAAAGTATTAGATATCAATGTGGAAAACGTGTGTGAAAAATTAGAACAACTAGGAGCGAAAAAAGTCTTTGATGGGGACCGCATTTTTACTACTTTAGATACAGAAGAGAAAACCTATTTACAAAAAGACTTATGAATTAGAAACAAAAAAAGGAATAGTAGACTTTGATATCGATACTTTTCCAGATATTCCCTCTTTTTTAGAAATTGATTTAGAAAACCTAGAACAAACTATAGAAGAACTTTTAGAAACTTTAAACCTATCTCAAAACAAAATAGTAGATTGTGGAACTGAAGAAATTTATAAGTTATATAACATGGATTATTTTGAAAAATTTAAAATTTAAATAAAAAAGAACTATTATTTTGAGTATCATTATAAATGTTCTTTTTATTATCCTATTAGAAATCTGGGACGAATACCAATATTTGCAGTAGTACTAACTCCGAAGGCAGAATAAGAATATCCTCCAGAACGAACTACAGCCAAACTGTCAGAATTTACTATATCTTTTAACCAGTATATATTTTGACTTTTATCTATTATAAGCTCAGGTTTTAATTGAAATATTGCATATTGTTTACTATCGATACCTGTATTAAATCCACTACTAGACCATATAGTTGTACCAAAAACATTTACTTCACTCATTAAATCAAGTTTTCTATTATACCATGTCGCCCCATTAGGCGCTCCAATACTATTAGTTAATGGCACTGTATTTATAGCCGATTCATCTATAGAATTAGTTAACAAATTTCTATACTCTATTACATGGCTTCCAAAAGTAGGTGTTATATAAGTCGATAGATACTGAGGTAAAATATCTGTGACAAGATAACTTCCAATATAACCTCCAGTCAAACTTCCGCATGGTCCTTTCATTAAATCAGTATTTGCAGAAATTATTGTTGTGTGATGCTTAGTAAGAATGCTATTTATATCCATACTATATAAATAATTATCTAAATCTGCTATTAACCATTTGTTTCCATTATCATCAATAATATAGTCTCCAACATATATATCATCAAAGGTTCCATTTGATATCATAGTATATAAACTTTCATCTTTCCAATAACTTGTGATAT
>CARMXJ010000043.1 GCA_949025205.1 uncultured Bacilli bacterium
TTAATGCTATTGGAATTATTCCAAGCAGCGGAAAATATAGTAAAGGAACTTTTGCCCATCCTGATATTGCCTTTGAATTCGCGAGTTGGCTATCTCCGGAATTCAAATTATACTTAATAAAAGAATTTGAAAGATTAAAAACAAATGAAGCATATCAAGAAAAAATAGATTGGCAAGCTAATAGAATACTTTCAAAGTTAAATTATGTAGTTCATACTGATGCAGTAAAAACTTATATAGTTCCAACTCTTACTGAGGCACAAAAGAAATTTGTGTATGCAGAGGAAGCAGATGTTTTAAATGTTGCCTTATTTGGAATGACAGCTAAAGAATGGAGAGATAATAATCCAGAACTAGCAAAAGAAGGAAATATGAGAGATTATACGGATTTACTGCATTTAGTAATATTAAATAATCTTCAAAATACAAATGCTCTTTTGATTGAAGAAAAAGTACCCCAAAATGAGAGATTAGTAAGACTTAATAATTCAGCAAGAAGACAAATGAAAGTATTAAAAGATAATAAGAACGTAAAAGAATTAGAATTATTACAAAAGCAAGTCAATGATGAAAACAAATTATTAATCGATTAAAATAGAAGAGCGTTAACAGATAATGTTAATACTTTTTTGTTTTATATAGAAAAGTAAATGTAAGAAAAAGGCAATGAATAGTATAAAATAGTAATAAGTGAATATTAAAAAAGGAGATATTGACATTTTCTTTTTGATTTATAATAAAAAACTAAAAAAGTAGGTATAAGTATTTATTTTTATAAGGAAAAAATGATAAAATATCCTTATGAAAGGAAAATAAAATTGGATTATAAATTAAAAATTTAAAAAATATAACTAAATATTTTGCATAGAAAGAAGAATGATAATGAAAGAATTGGAATTTATAAAAGAAATTATAAAAAATGCAAATGAAATTTCTAAAAAAAACTTCAATATAGAAACCAAGGGCGGAGAAAATGATTTAGTTACTAATTTGGACTTAGAAATAGAAAAATATATTATTTCAGAAATAAAAAAAGAATATCCAAATTTTGATATTATAAGTGAAGAATTTAATACCAACAATCAAATAACAGAGAATTGTTTTATTATTGATCCTATAGATGGAACAATTAATTTTTCAAATCATCTCCCTCTTTGGGGAATTCAAATCGCTTGCATCAAAGATGGTAAAACTATAGCAAGTGCCATTAGTCTTCCACGCATTAATGAATTTTATTATGCAGATGAAACAGGTGCTTATTTAAATGATAACCTTATCAAGGTGAATGAAGTACCAATTAAAAATACTCTTTATGCAATCGATGGAAATAATAATTTACCAAGTATGCAAAGAATGAGAAAATATTCTTCTAATAGAAGAAACTTTGGTGGGGTATGTGTATCTATGGCGTTTTTAGCAAGCGGAAGAATACATGGTGCGGTATTTAGAAGTGATAAACCATGGGATTATGAGCCAGGATTATTTTTATGCAAAATGGCAGGTGCTTCGGTTTGCAGTAAAAAAGGATTTCATGCTGCAGCCATGAATAAAGAATTTTTAGATATCTTGGAGTTAGAAACTGCTAAGAAGGATAATGTTGCAAATATCTTTGTACTACACTCTTTAAATGGAGACACATTAAAAATGTGGGGAGAAGATATAAAAACAGTTTTTGGAGCAAAAGAAATAGATGTTTATATGCCAGAATTTCCAATAAAAGCTGAATCTAGCTATGTGAAATTTAAAGAAATATTAAAGTTTTACAAAGATAACAGCCAATTAAATAGTAATTCTATTATAATTGCTCATTCAATAAGTAATGCATATTTTATTAGATTTTGTAAAGAATTAGATTTTATTCCAAAAGCTTATATTGCTGTAGCTCCAAGATTGATTTATGAAGTACCTATTAAGAGAGATGATTATATAGATAAGATAATGAACCAAGCTTATCTTAAAAAAGAGGAACTACAATATGCAAAAAAAAATTTAATAAATAAATATTGTATATATTCAGATGAAGCCATTGGCAAGATGGAAGAATTTGCAAGATTTATTGAAGATACGGATGCAACAGAAATATATTTACAGTACTATGATCATTTTGATGACTATCACAGAATATATAAAGTTCCAGAATTAAATGAAATTATCAATAATTTAATTTAGTAATGTAAGGATGAGACAAATGAGCAAAAGAAAAATAATTTTTACTGACTTTTTCGGAACACTAGCATCCAATGCTATCAAATATAATAAACCACAAAGTAAAACAGAATATCAAATTCTACAACAATTTTTAAAACAATATTTAAATAGAAATCATTTAATGTATATAATCTCTTATTCACACAATCATGCTACCATAGATGAATATATAAATATTTATAAAAATTTAATAGCAGGAATAGGTGAACTGCAAAAAGAAAGCTTATTTTTTTATATAAACGGTAACACAAGTAGAGATAAAACAATTATATTTGATAATTTCAATTTGATGGAAAAAAATAAAGAAGAAGCACTCATGCAGATTGCAGAAGACATTAAACTAAATGCAACAGATCAAATTATTTCTGCTGGAGATGACATAAATGACTTAGAAATGCTGTTTAAAGCAAATGAATTAGGAGGCATTAGCTATTTTTTAACTTCTTCATTTGAATGGAATTTAGAAAAAGAAGATGAATACTTAATTAGAAACATAGCTTCAGCAAGGGCTATTTCTAGTTGTAAAGGTAAATCGAGTTATGAAAATAGTGAATTCTTAGCAAAATTTTGGATTCCTATATATAACGAACTAAAATTAAAATACGAGGAAGAAAAAATAAGTAGAATAGAATTAGAACAAATGCGTATACATTTAGCTATACTAGAAGGCTGGAATTGGTATCATATAGGAGAAAAAAAGAAACAAATTAGTGAAGAAATGCTAGGACAAAAACTAGTTTTAGTAAAAAATAAAAATGAACTTTATAACATTTTATATGATTTTAATAATAAATAGAAAAAGAAGAAGCGTTATAGAAGCAAGGGAAGAAATTGGAGTTGAGCTAGGAAATATTAAATTTACAGGAAGATATTATGATAAAAAAGGAAGACATCCTACTAAAATCTTTATCTGTCTGCCTCACACCTGCAAGATAATAAGTGGCACTCCAACTCCTGTCAATGAATGTGATGAAGTAAGATGGTTTAAACCAGAAGAAATTAGAACAATGGATTTAGCATATGACCATAAACAAATGTTAGAAGATTTAAGCTTGATATAAACAACGAATTTATAATTAGAAATGTTAGCATTAGTTGTTAACATTTTTTGTTGTACAATTTGATTTATTTTAAAAAAGAAAAGTGTTATAATGAAACACAATAATTTGAATCTTATCATTATTAGAAAGAGAATGAAATATGAAAAAGAAAATAGCCTTTATTTTATTAGCAGTTGTGGTTCCATTATTTGTAGATGCAAAAGACATTACAAGTAGCAGTTCTATTTTAATAAACGAAAAAGAAAATGGAAGAATAAAAGATACCAAAGAAAGTACTTATACAACCATAAATAGTAAGGACACAATTACCATTAAAAATAGCGAAGATATTTATGGACTCTACATAATTTATGAACGAGAAGGAAAAGCTGGAATCATTAGCAATCAAAGTAAAAATGCTCCTATTGGAACAAATGGATTTTTACATGAATATATAAATGTGGAAAAATTAATAGGGCATGAAAAAGAAATAACTTTAAAATACACTGAAGAAGTAAAAATTGCAGATATTTATGTCTTCAGCGAAGGAGAACTTCCTGCATTTATAGAAGTATGGGACACACCATGTAAAAATGCGGACCTTCTTTTATTTTCTACCCACAGCGATGATGAACAACTTTTTTTTCTAGGTTTACTTCCCACCTATGTAGCCAAAAACAAAAAAGTACAAGTCGTATATTTTACCAACCATTACGATAACACCAAAAGACTGCATGAACAACTACATGGCTTATATGTAGTAGGAATACGAAATTATCCAATAATCGGAATTGTCCCCGATGCTTACTCAACTTCTTTAGAAGGGGCTTTAAAAAACTTAAAAAATGCAAAATTAACAGAAGAAGATGCGTTAAACTTTGAAGTCGAAATGTTAAGAAGATTTAAACCGCAAGTTGTAGTAGGACACGATGAACTAGGAGAGTATTCTCATGGACAACACATATTAAATACCTATATTTTAAAACAAGCGATAACACTTGCAAATGATACTTCCTTTCATGAAACTTCTTTTTTAGAATATGGAACTTGGGACGTACCAAAAACATATCTCCATTTATATAAAGAAAACAAAATCATAATGGATTACGATATCCCTCTTTCCTATTTTAACGGACATACTGCTTACGAAGTTTCCAAAGCCGGCTATAAAGAACACCTTTCCCAACAATATACATGGTTCACCTCTTGGATGAATGGCAAAAATAACGAATACACTTCTGCCACCGAAATAAAAAAATATTCTCCCTTAGAATTTGGCCTTTATCGTTCTTTAGTGGGAGTTGATATAGAGAAAAACGATATGTTTGAAAATATCAAAGAATTAGAAGAAACAGAAGAACAAAAAATAGAACCAGAAGAAACCGAAGAAAATAAAGAAGAACAAAAAAAGAGCAAAAAAGACAAAAAAAGAGTACCAATAAGTGCTATACTGTTAATAACACTATTGATTATGATAGGAATACAAAAAGGAGCAATAACATGGACAAAAAAGAAATCGTAACAAAATTAGAAAATCTACTTACAACACTAAAAGAACTTGGGAGGTCACTTTGACTTAGAAACCAAGCAAAGAAGAATAAAAGAACTAGAAGAAGAAACAAAAAAAGAAACATTTTGGCAAGATGTAGAAAAAGCAAACCAAGTAAATCAGGAGTTAGTAAATACCAAAAAAGAAATTGAAAATTACATAACACTAGAAAAAAATATTGTGGATAACCTAGAACTTATCGACATTTTATCTTCAGAAGAACTATCTTCTTTAATAGAAGAATTTCTAAAGTTAGAAAGCCAAATGGAAGAATTGGAATTAAACTGTTTGTTAAATGAAGAAGTAGACAAACTAAATTGTTATTTAGAAATACACCCAGGAGCTGGGGGAACAGAATCTTGTGATTGGGCAAGCATGCTATCTCGTATGTATATGAGATTCTGTGAAAATATGGGGTATAAATATGAAATCATCGAATATGGAAAAGGCGAAGAAGCAGGACTAAAAAGCATTACCATTTATATAAAAGGCCCATTTGCTTATGGATACTTAAAAAAAGAAAAAGGAGTACATCGCTTAGTAAGAATCTCTCCTTTCGATTCTAATAAAAGAAGACATACCTCCTTCGCTTCTGTTTTAGTAACTCCAGAATACAACAAAGATATCAACATTGATATCAAAGAAAGTGATTTAAAAATTGATGTCTACCATTCAAGTGGAGCTGGAGGGCAATCCGTAAACACATCAAACTCTGCTGTTCGAATCACTCACTTACCAACAAAGACTGTTGTCACTTGTCAAAACGAACGTAGCCAATTGAAAAACAAAGACCAAGCGATGAAAATGTTAAAAAATAAATTGTATGAATTAGAGTTATCCACTCGTGAAAAAGAAATGAATGACATAAAAGGAGATATGGCCAACATAAACTTTGGCAGTCAAATTAGAAGTTATGTTTTAGAACCATACAAATTAATAAAAGACAACCGTTCAGGATTCGAAACCAGTAACGTATTAAAAGTATTAGATGGAGACTTACTTCCCCTTATAAAATCCGTTCTTAAAACAAAAGAATAAAAGGAGAGATACTTTTGAAAAAAATAGAAAACTATCTATATCTTATTTTAGGCTTATTTCTGGCAACCATCTCTTTTAATCTCTTTTTAGCCCCTTATAATCTAGTTTCTGGAGGAGTAAGTGGACCCTCCTTAATTATCCACAAACTTATCCACATGAACGAAAGTGTATTTATATTGATAACCAATTCTCTATTATTACTGCTAAGCTTTCTATTATTAGGAAAAGAAATGACTAGAAAAACCATTTTGGGTTCCCTTCTTTTTCCAGTGTTTATAACTCTTACTAAAATTTTAAATTCTTTTATTCCAACAAACGATTTAGACCTAATTATAATTGCAGTCTTAGGAGGAATCATCAGCGGTACAGGGTATGGGCTTATCTTCAAAAGTGGATTTACATCAGGGGGAACAGATATCTTAAACCAAATCATCGAAAATTACTTCCATATTCCTATTTCCACTTCCATTTTATTTGTAGATGGCATCATCACTGTTTTAGGTGGATTGATATTTGGAATCCCTACAATGGTTTATGCCCTGATCGCTTTAGTGTTCATAAGTCTATTTAGTAACAAAAAAATAATTGGAATTGGTGAATCAAAAGCTCTTTATATTTACACAACCAAAAAAGAAGAGATAAAAAAATACCTGCATCAGGAATTAAAAGTCGATAGTACAGATTTTTTAAGTACAGGGGGTTATACCAACCAAGTAAGTCAAGTTATCATGACCGTGATAAAAACTAAAGATTACTACAAGACAAAAGAAATCATCACTTCTATTGATAAAAATGCTTTTTTAGTAGTAACAGATGCTTATGAACTTGTAAATGAGAACTTGCAAATTCAAAAACAATAAAGATTGCTTTTTAAATCCTCTTGCCTTAAAATAAAAAAACAAATGGGTGATTTATTTGAAAGATACAATGAACTTTTTAAAAGAAACGTTAAGAAAAAACGATACTTTAGTCCTTGGAGTTTCTGGAGGACCCGATTCTATGTGTCTTTTCGACTTAATAAATAGTTTAAAAGAAGAATACAACTTAAAAATAATCGTTGCCCATATTAACCACGGAATTCGAAAAGAAAGCGAAGAAGAAGAAACATTTGTAAAAAAAACATGTGAAGAAAAAAATTGTCTTTTTACTTCTCAAAAATTAGAATTTACAGAAAAAAGAAATTTTGAATTTCAAGCCCGTCAAAAACGATACCAATTTTTTAAAGAAGTAGTCAAAAAATACAATGCCAAATATTTAGTAACAGCGCATCACGGCGATGATTTAATGGAAACAGTTCTCATGCACATGACAAGGGGCAGTATTCTTCATGGATATAGTGGCTTCCAAAATAAAACAGTGACCAATGACTACATATTACTAAGACCACTAATCTATACAACTAAAAAAGAAATCGAAGAATATAACAAAGTACACAACATAGAATATCGTCTTGATGTATCAAATGAAAGTTCTTTGTACACAAGAAATCGATTTCGAAAAAACATCCTTCCTTTTTTAAAAGAAGAAAACAAAAATGTACACCAAAAGTTTTTAAAATTTAGTGAAGAATTAAATGAAATAGACAGATATTTAGAAAAACAAACAAAAATCGCCTTGACTACGGTTTTTGATTTTGGTAAAGTAAACTTGCCCGAATGGAAAAAATTAGATTCGGTGCTTCAACATCGTGTGTTAGAGTTTATTTTAAAAGAAGAATACCAAGACAACATTCATAATTTAAATAGCAAACACTTAAAATTAATAGAAAGTATTTGTAACAGTAAAAAAGCAAATGGTAAAATAAATCTTCCCTTAAAAAAAACGTTAATCAAAGAGTACGATACACTGTATTTCCGTCCTAACGTAGAAGAAAATACCCAAGAAATCATACTAGAAGAAAAAGCAGTATGGAATGAATTTACAATTTGTAAAATACCTCTAGAAACGAAAGAGAAAAATAACTTTATTTTAAGATTAAATAGCAACGAAGTGGTACTTCCCCTAAAGGTACGAAATCGCAAAATAGGAGATAAAATGACCATTAAAAACTTTACAGGTACAAAAAAAATAAAAGATATTTTTATAAATGAAAAAATAAGTGTAGAAAAAAGAAAAAATTGGCCAGTCGTTGTAGATGCAAATAATACAATTTTATGGCTACCCGGAGTAAAAAAATCAAAATTCGACAAAAATATTGATGATTTTTATGATATAATATATAAATATGGGATTAGTGAGGAGAAAAAAAATGAAGAAAAATAATACAATAAAAAATTTATTTCCATATGTAGTACTAATCGTTGTGATTTTCTTTGTGTTAACAGTACTAAATTTAGGCGGGTCTGTTAATCATGAACTTACAACCGGCGAGTTACTAGGAGAGCTTGAAAAAAGCAATGTTTCGGAAATTGTAATTACGCCAAGTAGTACAGATTCAGTATATTACATAGAAGGAAAACTAAATGGATACAAAGAAAAAGAAACATTTACATCTAAAGTGGTAGAAAAAGACCTAACAGAAATTACCAACTATGCCAAAACAAACAATTTAAAAGTATATGAAACCAAAAAAGACCCAGGTTCAATTTCTATATTATATATAATTATTAATTTCTTACCATTAGTAATTATAATAGCAGTATCTTACTTCTTTTTTACCAAAATGGCAGGAAGCAATAAAAACTCTATGGATTTTGGAAGAAGTCGTGCAAGACTTTCTGAAGATGGTGGAAATGTTAAATTTAAAGATGTCGCAGGATTAAAAGAAGAAAAAGAAGAAGTGGCAGAACTAATTGATTTCTTAAAAAACCCAAAGAAATTCCAAAAACTAGGAGCACGTATACCAAAAGGTGTTTTATTAGTAGGCCCTCCAGGAACAGGTAAAACATTACTTGCAAAAGCAGTAGCAGGAGAAGCCAATGTGCCATTCTATTACATAAGTGGTTCTGACTTTGTTGAATTATTTGTAGGTGTTGGAGCAAGCCGTGTTCGTGATATGTTTAAAGAAGCAAAGAAAAATGCCCCATGTTTAATCTTTATTGATGAAATTGATGCGGTAGGTCGTCAACGTGGAGCAGGTCTTGGTGGAGGACACGATGAAAGAGAACAAACACTAAATCAATTATTAACAGAAATGGATGGATTTGGAGCAAATGAAGGAATTATCATCATTGCAGCTACAAACCGCCCAGATGTATTAGACCCAGCACTTTTAAGACCAGGAAGATTTGATAGACAAGTAACCGTAAATTTACCAGATACAAAAGAACGGGAAGCTATATTAAAAGTGCATGCAAGCAACAAAGTGTTAGCAAGCAATGTTAGCTTAGAAAACATTAGTGCAAGAACGCCAGGTTTTAGCGGAGCAGACTTAGAAAATTTACTTAATGAAGCAGCATTACTTGCTGTTCGTAAAAACGAAGAATCCATTACGATGGATGATATTGATGAAGCAACCGACCGTGTTTTAATGGGACCTGCAAAAACATCTCGTAAAATCACGGACAAAGAGAAAAAATTGGTTAGTATTCATGAATCAGGACATGCTGTAATTGGTATAAAATTAGAAGATGCAAATGAAGTACACAAAATCACTATCATTCCTCGTGGTATGGCTGGTGGTTACACCATGATGCTTCCAAAAGAAGAAAAAATATCTGTAATGACTGAGAAAGAATTACTTGCTACAATTACAGGACTTTTAGGAGGTCGTGCCGCCGAAGAATTATTCTTAGGAGAAATCACAACGGGAGCAAGCGATGACTTTAAAAAAGCAACCAATATCGCACGTAGTATGGTTTCAGAATATGGTATGAGTGAACTTGGACCAATGCAATACGAACAAAAATCAGAAGGTGTCTTCTTAGGAAGAGATTACAATAAAACAAAGAATTACTCTGACCAAGTAGCTTTAGAAATTGATAGAGAAGTTCGTAAAATTATTGAAAACTGTTACGCAGATGCTAAAAAAATATTACACGAAAATGAAGATTTAGTTATGACTTTAAGTAAAGCATTAATTGAAAGAGAAACATTAACAAAAGAAGAAATAGAGTCTTTAGTAACAACTGGTAAAATAGCAGATAATCTAGAACCTTTAAAAGAAGGAGAACCATCTTTACTAAAACTTCGCGAAATAGCAAAAGCAAACAAGATTAAAGGTTATACAAAAATGACCAAAGAAGAACTTGAAAAAGCTATTAGTGAATTAGATGAAAATTAGTCATCTAATTTTTTTGTGTAAATAATTTTTGAAGGAAAAATATGGAATATTATTAACAGACAATTTATTTCAAAGCAGTTATGCAAGATTTTAAAGTTAGTTTACTACTTTATATGAGACTTATTTTAATAATTCTTTTTTCATTATCAAATATGTAGTATATACTAGTGGTAAGTTAAATATATAGATAATAGAGAAAAAAGATGATATACT
>CARMXJ010000044.1 GCA_949025205.1 uncultured Bacilli bacterium
TCATGTTTAGCTATCTAAATTTTAACATGTTTTTTGTTTCCGAACAACTCTATTATTGTAATAAACTAGGTTTAAATAATCTAAACGCTGAAAGTCAGTCGGGGGGGGGTATAGCATATATGACCTATACTTTCTAGAATCAATTTTAAAGGGAACAAGCAATATTAAAAACGCAAATAATATTTTTATTCAACAAATTGGTAAAAACTTTTATATAAAATCTGATGAATCAAATGACTATTTATTTTATATGCCGAGTGAACAAGAAATTGATTTTATTAAAAAGTATAATGATACAATGATAAAAATAATATTTGATGGTCTTGCTATGACTTATTTTATAGATAATGTAAGAATATCAAAAGAAGAGATGGAAGATATGTTAGAGAATTTTAAAAATAATAAAAAATCTCCTAAATTATAAATAAAAAAGAAGTGTAGTAAATGAAAAAAATTACAAAAGAATTACTAAAATGGTACCAAGAAAATAAACGCGACCTACCATGGCGCCATACGAAAAATCCTTACTTTATTTGGATAAGTGAAATTATGTTGCAACAAACAAGAGTAGAGGCAGTAAAAGTATACTACGAGCGATTCATAAAAAGGCTGCCAACTTTGCGAGAACTAGCAAGTATTGAAGAAGATGAACTATTAAAACTTTGGGAAGGATTAGGGTATTATAGTCGAGTACGAAATATGCAAAAAACAGCAAAAATTTTGGTGGCATCTGGCAAAGAAAATTTACCCAATACTAAAAAAGAACTCTTAAGATTACCCGGAATAGGTGCTTACACAGCGGGTGCCATTCTTTCCATTGCATTTGATAATCCTACTCCAGCTATTGATGGAAATGTCTATCGTGTTCTTGGTAGATACTATAAAATAGAAGATTCTATTACCAAACCAAAAACATACACAGTTTATGAAAATGTTTTAAATAATATAATACCCACCCAAAATGCGGGAGATTTTACCCAAAGCTTCATGGATTTAGGAAGTCTTATCTGTACTCCAAAATCTCCGAAATGTTTTTCATGCCCTTTAAAAAAAGACTGTCAAGCAAGAAGTACAAACACCCAAGAACAATACCCAGTAAAAGACAAGAAAAAAGAGCAAACAGTAGAAGAAAGAGTTGTATTTCTATATGTTTATAAAGATAAAATTGCCATTCAAAAAAGAGAAAACAAAGGATTGCTTGCTTCTATGTACGAATTTCCAAACACCCTAGAATTGCTATCCGCCATTGATGTAGAAAACAATTTATTAGAAAAAAAGATTGATTTCTCATCCGTTTATGAAATTGGAGAGGCAAAACACGTATTTTCTCATAAAATTTGGTATATGAAAGGTTTCTTAGTAGAATTAGAGGAACCTTTAGAAAACTTTTTATGGGTAACCAAAGAAGAATTACAAAGCAAATATTCCATTCCAAGTGCATTTTCCTACTTTTATGATTATATAATGGAAGGTGAGCGATTTATTCTAGAATAATGATTGAAGATGAGGGTATTTCTTTTATTTAAAAACAATTGGAAGCAGTGAAAAAAAGTGAATTTTCTTTTTATGATTTAATTTATTTAAATAAAAATGGTAGAAGTATTACAGAGGATACCTTAAAAATTCTCGAGTGTATCAAAAAAATGAATGGCAAACAAAAGAGTTTTAGTTATTCACAAAACGCCATTTCCTTATTTAAGGCGAAAGAATGTATGAACGAATCTGTTCCAGAATATCTATATAAAAATATGATGAAAAAAGAAGGCAAAATTACAAAGTTTTGTCTTCTTTTGTCGAATTACTTGTTATTTATTATTTCCGCTTTATAATACAAATCCGTGTTACTAATTTGGGCATCTGCCTTATTGATTTTGTCCTTTAAGAGGGGGCTTTGCTCTTCGAAAGGGAGAGAGGAAGTAAGGTTATGAAAAGAGATATATATTTTCTTAAAGTAGTAATAATATTACTAATTGCTATTATACTGCTTTTAGTAATAAAAATGACGCATATTTAGCGCCACCAAAACTTTAGGCGTTATCCTTTTAGTAACACCCTAAATTAAGTATAATATAATTTTTCATAGATTTCAAACTCTTTTTGTTACAGGCTTTTTTTATTATACGCATAGGAAAAACACCTATTTCTTTTTTTGGCATAAGATAACGTAGGAGTTGATAAAATGAGAAGAGGGATAGATGTATCTTCTTACCAAGGAAATATTGATTGGACCAAAGTAAAACCATTTATTGATTTTGCTATTATAAGGTGTGGTTGGGGAAATGATATAAAAAGTCAAGATGATGTTTATTTTGAAAAAAACGCTGCGCAATGTAAAGAACTAAACATTCCTTTTGGTGTTTACTTATATAGTTATGCAACCAGTTTAGATGAAGCAAGAAGTGAAGTAAGACATACCTTACGTTTAATTCGTGACAAAAAACTAGAGTATCCCGTATTTTTGGATGTAGAATCAAAAAGACAAATGGCTTTACCAAAAAAAGATTTAACGGAAATTGTAAAATATTATTGCGAAGAAATGCAAGAAGAAGGATATTACGTAGGAATTTATTCAAATCTATATCGCTTTAAAAGCAATCTTGATGCAAGAGAATTGGACGTTTTTGATAAATGGGTTGCAGAGTGGAATGAAAAATTTACTTATGAAGGAAAAGCAGGAATGTGGCAAAATACTTCTTATGAAGAAATTACAGGGATTCGTGGTCGAGTAGATGGGGATATTGCTTTTTACGATTACCCGAAAATCATAAGAGATGCAGGTTTAAATCATTTGGAAGAAGAATCGTTAAAGTATCGTGTTGGAGATAAAGTATTTATTACAGGAAACATTTACGAAGATAATGCTGCTACCCTTTTTTTAAAAAGAGTTTGTGATACAGAATTTACAATAGAAAGCATTGCTAAAGAAGCAGAAGCACCTTATAAGATTGAGGATGGCTATGTAAAACAAGAAGCGGTATACACAAAGTGTGAATAAAAATATTCTAAAAAAACTAGAATGTTTTTTATTTTAGAATATCTTTTAAAGGTTGTGCCATTTTTTCTAATTCTAAAAAACAATTGTGAGCTTTCTCAATTTCTAACTTGTTCATTGTCACATACCCACGAGAAGTACCATCACTTGGTAAATCTACAAGCAGCGCATAATCATCGATTCCTATCCAACCATTTTGGATAATAGAAATAAGTTCTGGTTTTTTTCTTTTTAATTCTTCTAAGTCAACAAAATGGCTGCTAATTTTATTACTTGCTAAATATCTTTTAATATAAGGATTTGTTTTAAACAAACGAGCATCCTTTTTATGGAATAAAAAGATTCTTTTAATTTTTACCCCTCGTTCTGCTGCATCAAAATTACTTTGGATAAACTTACGCTCAGCTGGTTCTTCGTTCCATTCGTTTTCCATCATGGTGGAAATTATCCACATATTGGAACCTTTTTTTGTTTCCGAAAAATATTTATCTAATATTTTATAAAACTTTCCAGAATCTAAATCTTCCGTTCTAGACTGAGAATCCATAGATAAATAACCTCCATCGGAAACCAAAGAACTACCATTTGTATATTTGTGTCTGGTAAGCATCAAGAAAATATCATCGGCAATTTCTTCGGGATTTCCAAGCCTTTTCATCGGAATGGTATCTTTGGCTTTGTTAAAAGTATCATCACTTTCCATAACGCCTCCAATCCAACCAGCCATAACAGAATTAATACGAACTCCATACATTTCGGTAAAAATATTAGCAAAAGTTTGTACCAAGTTTACTTTAGCCGCTTGACTAGAGGCATAAGCAGAAGCTCCAAAAGAACCACGATAAGCCTCGATACTGTTTACCATAACAATACTAGATTCATAATTCATTTTTTTAACAAGTTCTCGTACTAGCAAATTAGCAGCAAACACATTTACTTTGAAACTATCCTCAAACTTATCATAATCAAAATTTAAAGTATCTTCCAAATGAAAATAAATTTCCATAAACACAAAACCGAAAATATCCTCTTGAAAGCTATTTGTCACTTCTAATAATTGATTGCGATTAAAATAATCGACTTCCATTAAAGCAATATTATTTTGTTTTAAGGCATCACTTATTTGACTTCCCTTTTGGTAAAGCCCAATAATGCGGTAGCCGGCTTCTAAAAGAATAGCAGTTAAACTAATTCCAATATCGGAATTAATTCCTGCAATCACGACTAATTTTTTATCTTCAATGGTTTTAGAATAGGAACTTCTTTTATCAATAGGTTTATGAGTATCACTAGGAATACTCCAGCACATTCCATTTTTAAAAGCACCTGGAATGCGGTTATCTTTTATTAAGTTGATAATTCTTCTTTCACTAATATTCCACATTTTGGCTGCTTGTTTCACTGTTAAATAATCCATTTTAAATCACCAAATTTATTTTATACTGAATTCGGAACAATAGCAAGAAAAACGATTTGAATAAGAAGCAAATAAATATCTCATAATGTATATAGGTGATAATATGGCAAATGTACATAGTGCAATTTCTTTTGGATTGGTAAACATTCCAATTGTTTATAATCCTATTATAAAAAATAATGATACTTCTTTTCATCAACTTCATAAAAAATGTCTGCATCGTATCCGTTACCAAAAGTATTGTGAACATTGTAAAAAAATAGTAACCGAAGCCGATTTAATAAAAGGATATGAATACGAAAAAGATGCTTTTATCACTTTTACTAAAGAAGAACTTACCAATATGCAAATTGATTCTAAAGAGACCATCGAAATTATTTCTTTTGTTCCAGAAAATGAGATAAAACCCTTTTATTATGAAAAAAGTTATGTTCTAACAACTCCAAAAAAAGCAAAAGCTTATTCCTTATTTTTAGAAGTATTAAGAAAATCCAAAAAAGTAGCGGTTGCCAAAACCACAATAGGAAGCAAATTCTACTATTGTTTATTAAGACACTTTGAAGGAAATATTTTAATGTCTACTATTTATTTTGAAGAAGAAATAAATTTGCCAGAAACGAACGTAGAAGCTAAATTTACAAAACAAGAACTAGACCTAGCGATGAAACTTGTAGAACAACTATCTGGACATTTTACTCCAGAAAGTTATGAAGATGATTATCAAAAAGGAATTAAAGAAGCTATAAATGAAAAAATAGAAGGAAAAGAAATCACGAAAAAAGCAAAGAAAAAGAAACCAACTATGAAAGATTTAGTGACTTCTTTACAAAAAAGTTTGGAAGTTTCTTAAAATGGAATTTGGTAAATTTTTTTCTCCTATGCTTTTAGAAGAATTGCCTGTTCCGTTTGATTCCGAAGAATTTTTGTATGAACTAAAATTTGATGGAATACGAGCAACCATCCATGTAGGACCAACACTTTTTAAAATTTTTGGACGCCGAGGAACAGAGCTTACAAGTACTTATCCAGAATTAAAAGCCATTCAAAATCTAGTAAAAGAAGATACCATTTTTGATGGAGAAATTGTTTTATTTGAAAATGGAAAACCGAGTTTTAGAAAATTACAAGAAAGAAGCCATTTAAAAGATAAGAAAAAAAGAGACTTTTTAGCTAGAAACTTTCCCGTTTGTTTTATCGCTTTTGATATTGTTTATAAAAAGAAACCATTAGTAAATTTACCCTTATTAAAAAGAAAAGAAATATTAGATACACAACAAGAAAATGATTTTTTAGTAAAAGTAAATTATACATTAAAAGAAGGAAAAAAGTTGTTTCAAAAAGTAAAAAAAAGAGGGTTAGAAGGAATTGTAGCCAAAAAAATAGACAGTTTTTATGAACCAAATACGAGAAAAAACACATGGGTAAAAATAAAGAATTGGCAAGAAGAAACTTTTTTTATTGGAGGATATACAGTAGAGGAAAAAGAACCGATGCTAAAACTTTTCTTAGGAGAGTACAAAAACAATGCATTTTATTTTGTTGGAAAAGTAATGGTGAGTAAAAAACATTCTATCTATAAAAAAATTTTAAAAGAAAGAATAAAAAAAACTTCTCCCTTTATAAACTTTATTGAAGAAGAAATAAACTATATAAATCCTAAATTAACTTGTGAAGTTTCTTATATAGAGAGAACCAAAAATCATCACTTGCGCCAAGCGATATTTAAAAAATAATGTACAAATGCAAAAAAATGAGTATAATCACATATAACGAGGTGAGCTCATGAAAGAGACAATGCGTGAAATGTTTAAAGGATATGTGGATTATCAAGAGCAGGAATACAAATTTATTTGGGAAAATGCTTTCATTGTGTTTGATACCAATATCTTATTAAATTTTTACAGGTATTCTAAAGAAACTAGAAAAACGATGTTTGAAATTTTGGACAACCTAAAAAACCGTTTATGGATACCGTATCAAGTTGCTTATGAATTTTATAAAAATCGTGTAAATGTGATTATAAATGCTCAAAAAAAATACAAAGAACTTTCAACCCTTATGGAAACGTCTTTTATCGATATTCAAAATAAAATAAACCAAATAAAAAGCAATCAATTAAAATGTAAAAAAGAAATAGAAGAACTCTTGGAAAAAGAAAATAAAAAAATACAGGATTTATTAGAAAAAGAACGAAAAGAAAAAGAGTTTGTCTTTGAAAAAGATACCATTGAAGAAAAAATTGTTCAACTTTTAAATACAAATATAGGAAAACCTTTTGAAGAAGATGAGTATGAAATTATCAAAGAAGAAGGATTAAGACGAATGAAAGAAAAAATACCGCCAGGTTATGAAGATACAGACAAAGAAGAAAATGGAGATTATTATATTTTTTATTCCATGATTCAAGAATCTATAAATAGAAATAAACCTATTATTTTTGTAACAGATGATGTAAAAGAAGATTGGATGACAAAGATAAATGGAAAAAGTGGAGGAAGAAGTGAATTATTAAATGAATTTTATAAAAAAGCTAATAATTTACTATTAATTTATACGTCAGATGGATTCGTTCATGCATACAACAAAAATTTTAATCCGAAAAAAACAGATACTAAACTTTTAGATGAATTAAGAAATGTAAGGAAAATAGAAAGTATAAATTATATTACTCCTGATTCGGCTTATGAAAATTCGTTTTTATTGGATTTTCGCATTAAACATTTAGTAGAAACTTCTTCTACGCTAGATGCAAATTTAAAATTAGAGATAATTGAAGAAATGGTATTAAATAATCCATTAAATAAATTCCAAAAAATGAAATTAAAAACAGAGTTAGATAAACTTGTAGAAGAATTTCCA
This sequence comes from uncultured Bacilli bacterium, assembly GCA_949025205.1. GTDB lineage: Bacteria > Bacillota_I > Bacilli_A > RF39 > UBA660 > MGBC108787. Next base: position 7,269 of record CARMXJ010000044.1, read on the forward strand.
TTAGAAGATTTAAAAGAGGCGACTAAAGATAGGATCAATGTTTTATATCAAAAATTAATTACTGTGGGATTTCATAATCAATTAAACAAAAGAAGATATGATAAATTAGTAGAAGATATCCAAGCATTTTGCATGGAAACAATAAATAATCTAAGAATATGTAGAACCGATGAAAGACAACAAAGAATTATGAATATCATTTTAAGAGAAACCGAAATTTATTTAGAACTGTGTGAAAATCGTATGAGTAGGCCTTATCAATTGTTAACTAAAAATATGAAAGATTTACAAATTGCTTTAGCAAATAATAAACACGATAAAGAATTTGTAATAAAAAAATTAGAAGAATTTTGCAAAAAAGAAATAGTGGTTACATGAAAAAAGTTCAATTGGAACTTTTTTCATGTATTATTTAGTAAAAATTTGCATAATCTTGCCTGCCATTAACACAATAGCATCACTATTTTTAGTAGCTATGTTTTTAAAATAAGCTTTTCCACCAACTGTGATTGCAGAAATAAAGGAAGTAACTAAAATAGTTGCTAAAAGAGCATTCATTTTAAAATGAGCAATAAGATAAAGGGTGAGTGTTGCTCCTAAACCTCCACTAACAATACCACAAATGTCGCCGACAATATCATTGCAAATACTAGAAACTTTTGTGCTGTTTTTTAATAGTTTAATAGAAGCATTTGCTTCTTTTATTTTTTTAGCACTCCTCGCATGAAATGGAGCTTCTTCCGCAGTTAAAGTGGCAACACCAATCATATCAAATAAAATGCCAATTCCTATTACAACAAGCAAAATAATAACAAGAAGTATAATATTAAAGTCAGAAACATAAGAAGAAAGTCCACTAAAAATAGCAGACAACAAAAAAGAAATAATAAACACTTGTATAACCCATTTATTTTTCAAAAAAAGCACTCCTTTTATAAAATTCTATGAAAAAAAGTTCCGAAGAACTTTATATACAACTAAAATTGTGGTATCTCACAAATTAATTTTACGGCTTAGGTCGAGTCGAATTTCTCTATTTTCTCTCCTTCGGTTACCCTTGGGCGATTTCTCTTTAAAGAAAACAATTAAATGTCACCATTTTAATTACTCGATTGCCACTTAGTCCGTACCTTAATCCTTGTGATGTTGACACTCTAGAGGTTTTCCCTAACACATATGAAGTAATACTTATTCGCTTTTGCAACAATGTTTTCAACTCATAGACCGAATATCCCACATTACCACGCACGACATATGCTTTTGTGTTTTATTGCTTCGATAAAAGGAGGTTGGTTATATGCCATTATAACTTTCCTTAAATCTAAAATTATATACCCACCCTCCTCTGGGCGAAGAAAGCAGAATATATAAAGTGCTTTTCGCACAATTGGTAGATTTTTAGCCCTACCTTCATATTACTTTATGTGACTAGAATAATGCACCACATGTATGACATTTTAGCATATTTACACAAAATTGTCAAATTCGAGGTCTTGATAAATCTTTCCATCGATATTTATAGTATATGAAAGTATGCTTAAAATTATTAAACTTTTTTCTATAGACTTCTTGCGTAACTTAAAAATATAGAAAAAATTTGTTATTCTTAATATAGGTGAGTTAAGAATATGAAATATAAGAAACTAAGGAAGATGAAAAATAAGAACTTTAAAAGAGCAGTAGGAATACCTAGAGTTTTATTTGAAATATTAGTGATGGTATTAGAGCCGTTTTTTAAAGAAAAACAAAGTAAAGGAGGACCTAAGCCAAAATTATGTTTAGAGGATATATTATTGATGATGTTAACTTACTATAGGGATTATCCCACTTTTTTCAGCTTAGGAAATATGTTTGGCTTAGATGAATCTAATGCTTTTAGATGGGTAATTTGGACTGAACAGGTTTTATCTATAGCTTTTGAAGGTATGATCAATATACAATTATTAGATGAATGTAGTGAACAACTTGTAGATGTAACAGAATGTACTATCCAAAGACCTAAAGATAGTGAAAAGCAAAGAGAATACTACTCAGGTAAAAAGAAAAAACACACAATCAAAGCTCAAATTATTATGAATGAAAAAGATAAAAAAATATTGTCAGTATGTTTTGATAAAGGTAGTGTACATGACTTTAATATTTTTAAAAATACAACAAAAGAACTACCTAAATTTTTACATTTTCTTGCCGATAGTGGATACCAAGGAATACTTGATTATTTCAAAAATAGTATGACACCAAAAAAGAAATCAAAAAATAATCCACTTACCGACGAAGACAAGGAATTAAATAAATTGATTTCTAGTATTAGAATATCAGTTGAACATGTTAACTGTCAATTAAAAATTTTTAGAGTTTTGTCTGAGCGTTATAGGAGTCGTATTAGTTCATTTTATTTACGTTTTTTATTAGTGTGTTCTTTTTATAATTTTTGTCTCTAATTTAGTTACGCAAGATGTCTATTATATAAAAAAATTAGTTCGCCAGAAACTGAATTTATATAAATATCTGAAAGATTGTTACTATTCACAGTCGATTAAAATAAATAAACTCAAAAAGTGATGAAATTA
>CARMXJ010000045.1 GCA_949025205.1 uncultured Bacilli bacterium
TGATACCATTTTTTTCTTATATTTTAAATAAAACCTTTCCGGACAGGTCTATTAAAAAAAGTAAATTCATTTTCATAGTCATATGTCAATTTATCTATTTCTTCTAATACATCGGATTTATAACAAAATTCTATTATTTTGTCTTCAAAACTTTTTGTTTTTATATTTAATAGCAACTTGCAGTGTAGTCTATTCATTACCTTTTCAAACCTTCTCCTAGTTCTAAGTCGTATATTTTATTTTCTCTTGCTAATCTAACGAGATGGTTTGCTTCAAAGTTTATTAATGTTTTTCCTAAAGTTGTTTTTTTGTAATTTTCATTCTCAAAGTATCCAGTTTCTGCAGCAACTAAAGTATAGGAAAGTGAAACTGGAATATATTTTTTTGCAGAAGCTAAACACCTTTTTAAATGATATGCGGATGTTATAAGACATAAATTATCTCCTTCTTTTATGTTTATAAAATTGCATATATTTTGTAATGTTTCATTTGAATTATTAGAAATACAATCGGTGATAATAAAATCTTCTGAAATTCCTAAAGAAAGTGCATAATTTTTCATTCTAACTGCCTCTGCTTCATTATTCGAAAATAAATAAGAGATATCGGTATTTTCTTTATTTACTTCTAATGGTGTTTGGTTATTCTTAATATTTGATATTCCATTTTTTCCACCCGTAAATACCATTTTTTGAATGCGTTTTTTCTTATATAGTTCTACTGCCTTTTTTACACGCGCTTCCATTTCAATTTTTCTGCTTGTCCCAAAAACAATAGCATATTCGCTACATGCATGATTATCTTCTATATCTTCAAAAACAATTTCTTGTATTATATCTTCTTCTAAATCTTCGTTTTTGTAACTTTTTGTTTTTTCATCCCATAATGGATTTATAGGCACTTCACTTAATTTCATAACCCTCACCTTGTAAATATTATACATTTTTCTAACAAAAGAAAAAAGACTTTATTGTCCTTTGATGTTCTTTTATTCTTCTTTTTCTATATCTATATTTGTACTATTTTCTAATACCTTTTTTAACACCATTTGTTTTTCTTCCCCTTCTAAAAGAATAGGCTGATAATCGTTTAAATCACTTCTACTCGATAAAGAACATGGAATTATTTCAATGGATGTATTTGTTAACACTCCGTCTTCAAAACAAAATGTTTCTTGAAAAATCATGGTGTCTTTGTCACTTGGATTTCTGTTTCCGCCAAATACAAAGTTTCCTAAAGAGTACACAATATATTTTCCTTTATAACATTCGATTCCTTGTAAAACGTGAGGGTGATGTCCTAATACTAAGTCTGCACCACAATCGATGGCATATCTTCCAATATTTTCTTGTACTTCGTTTTGTTTATCTTCTCTTTCTATTCCCCAATGAAATGTTAAAATGATTAAATCTGTATTTTGTTCATGAAAATAGGTGGTAGATTTTTCAATATTCTTTTTGGCTTCTGTTTCATTCCATCCTGTTATACCAGCCATACCAATTTTTATTCCTTCTACTTCTAAGATTTTATACTCTTCATAACCAAAATAAGGAATGCCTGCTTCTTCTAAATTTTTTATTGTATCCGTATAGCCTTTTTCTCCATAGTCATATGTATGATTATTCGCAAGGTTTACTGCTTCTACACTACCAGTAGTTAAAATATTCGTATAATCAGCTTCTCCTTTGAAGTTGAATTTTTTATCTACTCTATGGTCTTCTCCAGCGTCTGTAAACGTTGTTTCTAAATTTGCTATGGTTAAATCATCTTTTGAAACTATATTGTAAACGCCTTTAAAAAAGTAACTAAAATCTCGATTGTTTTTCTCTAGTACATAAGGAAAATTATCCATTTCATCAAAATGGGTATCTGTACCTAATGTGCAATCTCCTACGGCACTAATTGTTATTTCCTTTATTTCTTGTTCTAGTATTTTAGATCTTATAATTCTATTGTTTACTGGTGGAACTACTTCTATCTTTTTTTCTACTGTTGTTTTTTGTAAGTTTTCTTCTTTTTTACAACTCGTTAGTAAAAGACTCATGCTAACTAGCGTTAAGAATTTCTTCCAATATTTCAAGTTATTTTTCATCCTAAACATCTCTTTCGTTAAAACTTAATATATTCTATCACAAATTTACAAAAATGCAAAAAAAATATAAAGTTTTGACTCTTTATATTCTTTTAATCTTTTGAATTTCCTATAATGCTTAATAAGTGTAGGAAAATATTAATATAATCTAAATATAAATTCAATGCACTTATGATACTTAGGTTGTCTTCTGGAATATCCTCTTCTTCTGCTAATGCCTTAATCTTTTGAACATCATATGCTGTAAATCCAATAAAGATTAAGATGCAAATTACAGAAAGTACAAAATCAAATGTTTCGTTTGCTGTAAAAATATTTACAATAAAACAAATGATTACTGCAATTAAGGCCATCATTAGGTAGGTTCCCCATTTTGTTAAGTCTAATTTTGTATAGTACCCAATTAAGCCAAATATTAAGAATATAACAGCTGCTAGTAAGAATACAAATAATATAGAAGTTAATTTGTAAGCAATGAAAATAGATGAAAATGTTAAGCCAGATACAAAACTATATAGTATAAAAAATATTCTTGCTGTATTTTTTCCCATTGTTCTTACTTTGGCCGATAGGAATATAACCAAAATTAATTCTACTACACATAATACCCAATAAGTGGAATTTCTAAATATGTTAATAATCATTGTTTCATTATGAGAAACTGCAAAACCTGTTAGAAATGTTACTAAAAGTCCAATAAACATCCAAATAAATGATTTGCTCATTACTTTGTTATCCATTCTAAATCCTCCTTTATAAAACTATATGTTTATTATAGCATTCTTTCTTAAATATATAAATTGTTTTTATACATTAAATCGAAAATAGACAATATCTCCATCTTGCATAATGTAATCTTTTCCTTCTAGATTTAGTTTTCCTGCTTCTTGTACTTTTTTTTCATCTTTTAATTCTTCTAGGTCGTTAAATTTCATGATTTCTGCTTTTATGAATCCTCTTTCGATATCACTGTGTATTAAGCCAGCACATTTTTTGGCATTCGTTCCTTTTTTAAAGGTCCAAGCCCGTACTTCATCTTTCCCAACGGTAAAGAATGTTTGTAATCCTAATAAGTCATAAGTAGCAAAAATAAGTTTGTCTAAACCACTACTTGCAATTCCTAAATCGTTTAGAAAAGCTTTTTTGTCTTCACTTTCTAATTCTGCCAGTTCTGATTCTATTTTGGCGCACATGGTAATGACTCCAGCATTTTCGCATTTTGCATATTCTCTTACTTTTTTTGTATAGTCATTTTCTCCTAAAGCAATGTCATCTTCTAAAATATTAGCTACGTAAATAAGAGGTTTTAAAGTTATAAAATTGAAGGGTTTTAATATTAAAAGTTCTTCTTCTTCCCATTTTAGAAGTCTTAAAGGTTGGTTGTTTAGCAAAGACTCTTGGGCTTTTCTTAGTGTTTCCACTTCTTTTAGCGCTACTTTATCTTTCGTAGTTTCTGCTTTTTTTGCAATTTTTTCAATTCGATTTTCAATAATTTCCAAGTCCGCTAATATTAATTCTATGTTGATGATTTCTATATCTCGGATTGGGTCTACTCCACCTTCAACATGAATTATGTTTTCCTCTTTAAAGCAACGAACTACTTCTACAATAGCATCTACTTCTCTTATGTGCGATAAGAATTTATTTCCTAAACCTTCTCCTTTGGATGCCCCTTTTACAAGTCCAGCTATATCGGTGAATTCGAAAGTAGTTGGAACCAAACTATTTGGAACATACATATTTTCTAAAAATTCTAATCTTGCATCAGGGACTGTCACTACACCTACATTGGGGTCAATGGTTGCAAAGGGATAGTTAGCCGCTAAAATATTTTTCTTTGTGATTGCATTAAATAAAGTGGATTTCCCTACGTTGGGTAATCCTACTATTCCAGCTTTTAAAGACATTTTGTTTCACATCCTTTTATAATGTTGGAGATACTCCTATTCCTATTGGAAGTCCTACTATATACCACACAATTAGAATTGTCAATAATAGAACAAAGGTCATAATTGCATAAGGCAGTTGGTATCTGATGGCTTTTATAATATTAATGGGTTGCTCTTTTTTGTTGTATTTTTCAAGAAGGGCTAAGTAGATAACAAAATAAGCAAATATTGGCGTTATCCCTAGGGTTGTAGATTCTCCAAATCGAAATATTACTTGTGCAAATTCAGGAGAAATTCCAGCTTTCATAAATACAGGAATTGTTACTCCCGATATAATGGACCATCTGGTAATAGAGGAAGGTACAAATATAGTTGCTACTGCACTTATCACGAAAAGAAGTATGATTAAAGGAATTGCTGTAAATGAAGTTTCATTTACAATATTTGATAAAGCCACTACAATTACTGTTCCAATGTTAGTATATTTTACAACGTTAATTAAAATGGAAGCAAAGAAGATTAAAACAATTACTTGCCCTATTCCATCTAAAGAGTGTCCTAAATCTTCACATAATTCGCGGTGATTTTTAATGGTTTTGGCGCCTATTCCATAAAATAAACCTACAATAATCATTCCTATAGTTATAATGAATACAAAACCAGTACTGAAGAAAGAGTTATAACTAAATAATTTATCAATATAGAAAACTTGACTATCATCTAGGAGTTTCCCAGATAAAGGAAGACCTGGTATTATATTATAAACAAAAATTATCAGGTAAATGGCAAAGGCTAGAAATGCTAAAGCTAATCCTTTTTTTTCTTTTTTTCCTAAAAATAATTCTTCTTCTATTTCTGTTTCTGGAATTTCATATTTGTCTAATTTATAGATTAGATATTTTTCTGTTATTTTGGTAATTAATATGGTAAGTGCAATTACTGCTATTAACATGATAACGATAAAACCTGTTGTTTTTATTATATAGTTGCTGTCTACAACATTCGCTGCAAGGAGACTTAAAGATAAAAGGGAAGAATCAATACTTGTAAAGATGACATTTATTCCATATCCGCATGTAAGTCCTGCGAATGAAGCAATGATTCCTATCATAGGATTTCTTTTTCCTGTTTCAAATAAAATAGCAGCTATTGGCAAAATAATGATAAAGGATAAGTCTCCAATTATTCCAAGTAAAATGCTTAATAATACTAGGACAAATGTAACAGAGTTTTTCTTAGCGTTTTTCGTAAGTAATGTAAAAGCTACTTTTAAAAATCCACTTTTTTGCATAACCCCAATTCCTATTAAAACAATAATTAAACTGCTTAGAGGAGCAAAGGCCATAAAATTACTAATCGTACTTGTAAAAATGTATTTTAATCCACTTAAGCTAAAAAGAGAAGAGACTTCTGCTATATAGGTGTTATATTCCAAGGTTGCTGTACTTATTTTTCTGGAAGTTGCTTGCACACCAATGGTAGCCAGAATTCCACTTAAAAGGATTGTGATTCCAATCATCATAAGTATTGTCATAATGGGATGTAGTGTAACTTTTTCTTTTATTTTTCTTACATTCATTTTGCTTCACCCAAAACTTTTTTTAGTTTTTTTTCAAACTCCAAACGGTCCATCATGATTTCACGCCCACAATTTTGACACTTTATTTTTATATCCACACCTATTCTTGTTATTTTCCATTCATTTGTTTTACAAGCGTGTGGTTTTTTCATAATGACTAAATCATTTAAATTATATTTCTTGTTCATGATGCACCTCAATTTGGTTATAAGGTATTTTTATTTTATCTTTTTCATAATAGGTTTTGATAATTTTTAGGGCATCTCTTTTTATTTGCCATTGATTATCTTGTGGACAAATAATACTAATCGTATATTTTACACAGCTATCATCTAAAGAAGATATGCCTAAATATTTTGGTTCCTTTTTGATACCTTCTAATTTTTTTATTTCTGTTATTATTTTAGCAATCGTTTTTTCAACTCGCTCTGTTTTTGCTTCGTAAGCTGTTGGAATGTCTATCACAACGTTAGCAGATTCTTGACTTATATTTACAATTTGGTCGATATTTCGATTGGCAATGACTAATACTTCTCCCGTATTTTTTTTTATTTTTGTTGTTTTTAATCCCATATCTATTACTTCCCCTGTAAAATCATTAAAAGTTACGATGTCTCCAACAACAAAATAATTGTCCATTATAACAGTGATTCCACTAATAAAATCTTTTAAAGTATCTTGCAAAGCTAAACCAAGAACAGCTCCTAAAACACCTAAACTTGTGATAAGCGCTTTTGTATCTACTCCATATAAATCTAATATAAATAATATTGCTAATATAAATACAATATATTTAAAAATGTTAGAAATTAAATTTACAATCGTTCTTCTTTTTTTTCTTTCATAAGCATTTTTGCCAGAAACAATTATTTTTTCTATGAAAATTTTTCCGAAATGATAAAGAACGATTGAAACTAATATAATAATTGCAAGTCCATATACTTCTTTTCGGCTTAAAAAGGATAAAATACTTTTGACTATTTCCATCTAATCACCCGTTATTTCTATTCCTAATATTTCTAATATTCTTTCTAAATCTTTTTCTCTATCAAAAGGAATTTCAATTTTGTTTTCTTTTATTTTTACTTTGGTTCCAATTTTTTCACGCATTATTTTTTCGTAAATTGAAAAATAAATACTTTTTTCGGTTGTTTTTCGATTGACCTTGTTTATTTTTGGTAAGTTTTCTTCTTGAATAATACGCTCTAGGTCTCTAACACTTAGAGATTCGTTTATAATACGGTCTGCTAAGTTGTTGATTTCTACTTCATCACTTAGTTTGCTTAAAGCTCTAGCATGCCCCATACTTATTTTATTTTCTTCTACTAATTTTTTAGTAGCTGATGGCAATTTTAATAATCCTAACATATTGGTGACATGACTTCTACTTTTTCCAAATTTTTCCGCAAATTCTTCTTGGGTCATGTTTCCTAAACGAATGATATTTTCATAAGCAAGCGCTTCTTCAATGGGATTTAAGTCCTCTCTTTGAATATTTTCAATAAGAGCAATTTCCATCATTTCTTGGTCATTGAATTCTTTTATGATAGCGGGGATTGTTTCTAATCCAGCTAGGCCAGCTGCTTTGGTTCTACGTTCTCCAGCTATTAAATAGTATCCTTTTACCGTTTTTTTTACAATAATAGGTTGTACAATCCCATATTCTTTTATGCTTTCTGCTAATTCTTTTAATGATTCTTCATGAAATGTTTTTCTAGGTTGGTAAGGATTAGACTGAATTTCTTCTAGAGGAATTTCTATAATGTCGTTTGATTTTGCTTTCGAAACGATTTCGTGTTCAAAGTTTTCAAAATTAATGACTTCGTTTGAGAATAATTGTTCTAATCCTTTTCCTAATGCTTTTCTTTTAGTTTCCATTTCGACTAATCACTTCCTTTGCTAAATTTGCATATGCAAGGGTGGCGCGACTTGTTGGGTCATATGCATTAATAGGCTTTCCATGGCTTGGGGCTTCTACTAAACGTACTAGTCTTGGAATAATGGTATTAAATACTTTATTTTTAAAACATTTTCTAACTTCTTCTATTACTTCAAGTCCAATATTCGTTCTTCCATCTAACATAGTTAATAATACTCCCTCAATTCTTAAATCTGGATTCATATTGGATTGTACTAAAATAATAGAGTTTAAAAGTTGAGTAATTCCTTCTAGTGCAAAATATTCACATTGTACTGGTATTATTACAGAATCACTTGCCACAAGAGCGTTCATGGTTGATATTCCTAATGAAGGTTGGCAATCAATTATAATATAATCGTATTTTTCTCTTATTTCCGCTAGTTTTAAACGCAATTGTTCATTTTGTCTAAATGTTTCATCTTCTAACATTTTTTTTACAAATTCAACATCTACACCTGCTAAGTTGATAGTAGAAGGAATAATAGATAAATTTTTAAATTTGGTTTTAATAATAGCACTTTTTACTTCACAAGCCCCTGTTATTACATCGTAAATATCATTTTCAAAGTCGTTGGTGTTTAATCCAAGTCCACTAGAAGAATTCCCTTGTGGGTCTAAATCGATTAATAATGTCTTTTTCCCTTCACTTCCTAGTGATGCAGCAAGATTAATACTTGTTGTTGTTTTTCCAACTCCTCCCTTTTGATTTACCAATGAAATAACTTTTGCCATAATACCACCTTTTTCAAATTTTAGTCACTAGTATCATTTTAACACATTAATAATTATTTGTCTTTAGAAAAACATTTATTTTTTGTTTTCTATTATTTCTAAAATTGTAGTTATTTCCTCTTCTGTAAATTCTTCTAATTTTTGTAAAATTTTTTGTATTTCCTCCTTTTTGGTACAAGAAAAAAGTGCTGCAATTAAAATAAGTTTTGGATTTGTTTTTTGGTGCGCATATGAATAGGGACTATAGATTTCCCAATAACAGGGTATTAACAACGCATGGTATTTTGATACTTCTCGAAAACTTATGTTTATATAAAAAGTCTTGGAGGTTGTAAAAAGATTTTTGTCATCTAATACTCTGATTTTTAGCGTTAATTCTGTGTTTATAAAGAGTACAAATTCTAATACATTTTTGTTTAGCTTTTTATCTTCTCTTTTTATAATTGTATTTGCTTCTAATCCAAAAAAATTAAGAATTATTTTATCCAATTTTTGTCGAAACTCTTTATTTTCAAATATTTTTATAAATGTTTTTTTTGTTATAATTCTTTGCATTTTTTATCTCCTTTTTTGGGAGAATAACAAATTTTTTTATGTTCTTCAAATCACTGTTTTTTTTAATTTGTTTTAAAAATCATAAAATTGTATAGGCATATTTCTTTTTTTGAAGCAAATTTCTATTTTTCTTTTAAAAATATAGTAATTTTTGATTGTTCTTTTATAAGTTCTTGAATGTCGTTATAACCTTTATTACTTTTAGAAGATAATCATATATATTTTTATAATTTCTTATATTTTTGTTTTCAAAAGTAGTAAAATGGTAGTAAATTTTAGCACTTATTTTATATTATTAATTTTAAATATTTAAAAAATACTATGTAATGCCATAGTATCAAAAATACCTTTATGAGCGAGACTAGTGGCATAGCCACTAAAGTTCTCGCCATAATAAGGATAGTATTACCCTTATTATGTAGCATGAAGCAGAATACTTTATTTCTTAATTATCAAAATTATTCTTATCTAAAATATAAGTATTAGTCATAACTTTAATTTTTTTTCAATGATCTTATTAATTTACCTTTTTCTAACTTATAATATAAAAATAAGACTATGTAACTGAATATTGCAATTATAAAAGTGATTTTTATAGCATTGTTACTTTCTTTAAAGATTGTACATGATAATATTGGAAGTATCATAGTTACTATTCCTTCAATAAATCTTTCGAATGTCACATAAGAAGTTTGCAATTTATCCTTTGCTGTTTCATATATTGCAATATGATCATACATTTCATAAGAAGCATTCCCAAAGCCGATGAGTATATATATTATAGGTAATAAATATAAAAGTTGTTCGTTATTAAATGATAATAATATTATAAATACAATAATAAATATTACACACATAGGTAGTATAATTTTAGACCAATTTCTACTTTCAGATTTCTTTCCCCAATATTTACTAGAAAAGGCTTCTGATAAATTCACTAGTATATTTAAGATACTAAAATATAAATAGCTAATATTTAAATATCTTAATAGACCTGTCCGGAAAGCTTTTAAGAATTATTTAAGTTATAAATACCACAC
>CARMXJ010000046.1 GCA_949025205.1 uncultured Bacilli bacterium
TGTGTGGTATTTATAACTTAAATAATTCTTAAAAGCTTTCCGGACAGGTCTAATATTACACAAGAAGATATTGCAGAAAAGATTCATGTTAGCCAAGCTTGTATTCATAAATACGAAACCAATGAAATTTTAATTACGACTTACTATGCTTTAGAGTTTTCTAAACAATACCATTATTCTTTAGATAAATTAGTCGGTAGAAAGAAAAACAACTAATCCTAGTTGCTTTTTTTTAAAACATTTTATCTATATTTTTAGGCACTTTATCACTTACAATTGTATTTATTATCTTGTCTTCTTGTTCTTTTGATACTTTTTTTCCAGTCATTAAACTAAGGGTATTGATTACTTCCCTTAATGTATTTTCATCTTTCATATTCCCGCCTTGTAATTTTTTGGCTAAATCTATTATCGTATCTTTATTTACCTTTGTTTTCTTTTCGACTTTTTTCCATAAATCATCTTTAAATTCCATTATACTCACCTAGTAGTAATATATGAAATGTTTTTAATTAGTTGTCTTCTTTTTGGTTATAAAATATATCATCTGGTTTTAACTTAAATATAGCAGCAATTCTTACAGCCATATCGTAATATAGTCTTCTATTTCCATGTTCAATTTGCCAATAGTAAGCTTTGCTTATTCCCAACTTTTTTGCCATATCTTTATAACTCAATTTTTTTTGTTCTCTGAGTCCTTTCAAAATATTTATACTACTCTTCATTCTTTATCCTCCGGAAGTGTTATTTATCATACATTAAATTAAAAGGAATGTCAATTTTGTATAGTTATAACCTGGTGGACTTACAACCACTTAATTTCTATAGTTATTTATAGGTAGAAATGAGGTTTTTAGTATGAGAAGTATACAAGAAATTATTGGTGAAAATTTAAAATATTTTCGTTATCAAGCCGGCAAGAGTCAAGAAAAGTTTTATGGAGAATATGGTCTTAGTTATAAGTACTATGCCTGTATTGAACGTGGTGAAATTAATATGACTGTCGATTTTTTAGAAAGGCTTGCTAAAATTTTAAAAGTGGACATTCGTGAATTTTTTAATCCAGATGAATCAAGATTTGTTGATAAAAAGCGAATTGATGAAAAAGAAAAAGAAGAATGTGTAAATTAATATTTCTTACTCTTCTTTTTTATTTTTGAATTTTAAGATAATCGGTGTTCCAGAAAAATCAAAGTTTTCTCTTATTTTGTTTTCTAAATATCTTTCGTAACTAAAATGAACTAACCCTTTGTTATTGACTTGAAAAGTAAATTTGGGTGGTTGGTTATCGGTTTGACTTACGAAATAGATTTTTAATCGCTTTCCTTTATAAGAAGGGGCTTGGTGCATAGCAACCGCATCTGCTATTACGTTATTTAAATCACTTGTTTTGATTTCTTTTTTGTTGTTTTCATAACTTTTGATAATGGCAGGCATGAGCGTATGCAGTCTTTTTTTCGTTGTTGCAGATAAAAATACGAAATTGGCATAGGATGCAAACATGAAGTGCGATTCTAAATTTTTCTTCCATACTTTTATGGCTTTGTCTGGATCTTCTACGGTGTCCCATTTATTTACAGCAATTACAATTCCTTTTCCGGCTTCTATTGCGTAAGAAAGGATGTGTTTGTCATGTTCTATAATTCCTTCTATAGCATTCACAACAAGAACACAAACATTACTTCTATCAATGGCCTTTAGACTGCGCAACAAGCTGTATTTTTCAATATTTTCATAAATACGCCCTTTTTTTCGCATTCCAGCAGTATCAATCGCAACATACTCTTCCTTATTATATACAAAAGGGGTATCGGTAGCATCTCTTGTGGTTCCTGCTATATCACTTACGATTACTCTTTCTTCGTTTAGTAAGGCATTGATAAGACTACTTTTTCCAACATTAGGTCTTCCTATAAAACAAAACTTAAGGCGCTCATCACTCTCTTTTTCCTGTTCTAAAAAGTCTTCTGTAATGTTTTCTAAAAGTTCTTCAAATCCCAAGTTATGAGAAGCACTGATTGGTAAAATGCATGAAAACCCTAATTCATAAAAGTTATAGATTAAATCATTTCTTTTTTGGTTATCGATTTTGTTGACTGCTACTATTACTTTTTTGTTGGTTTTGATAAGCATATCTCGTATTTTTAAGTCACTGCTACTTATCTCTTCTTTGCCATCCACAACAAAAACAATGCAATCAGCTTCTTCAATAGCAAGGGTTGCTTGCATTAAGATATCTTTGTTCCAATCCTCGTTACCCTCTTCAATTCCACCAGTGTCAATTAGTAAAAATGCTTTGTTTTTATAAAATACATCTCCATATATACGGTCACGTGTAACACCTGGGGTATCTAAAACAATGGATTTGTTTTCTTTAATTAAACGGTTAAAAATTGTAGATTTTCCTACATTTGGTTTTCCAATTAGACAAACAGTTTGTTTCACTCCTCACCCCTCCTTTTTTGTTTCGTTATCTTATCATATTTTTTTATTTTCCGCAAATATCTTTTACTTCATCGTTAAATCCTACATAGACACGATTGTATTTTACATAAACTTTAAAACTCATGTTGTATAAATCATTGCTTGTTTTATTTCGAGGGTCAACAACATAAGGACTCGTATTTTGGTCTTTTTTTAAATATCCTGTATCTATTAGGTCTTTTACTGTTAGTACTTTTGTGGGATATCCCGTTGCGCTATCTACTGCAAAACTTTCTCTTCTATCTTCGCCATACATCTTAGCAGCAGTTTCAATTGATGTATCGATTTTTGAACAATACATATTTACTTTTAACTTATTTGATATACTAATGGTACTTGGTACAGCAATTGTTACTAAAATGGCAAGTATAACGATAACCGCTAATAGTTCTACTAATGTAAATCCTTTTTTATTTTTCATATTCTTCACCTATGATAAATTATAGCATAAAAAAAAATAGAGGGAAATTGATTCTTGAAAACTTACATTTCTCTTGACTTAAAAATTCGCTTGTAATGCGGTTCAAAATAAGTTTCTAAAAAGTTTTGTTCTTCTTCTTTGGCCATTTTTTCATAATCTAAATCCAAGAAGGGTTCGTTTAATCTTTCGTATAAAACAAAAGCATGGTTTATCTCACGGATTGTTATAAGTAACGTTTTTAGGTCTCTATCTTCTGGAATATAAACTTTGATATCTCTTAAACGATTTTCACCATCTATTTTTGTATATACTCCATAAAACTCCATATCTTTTTCTACTTCTCCAGTTAAAATAGTCGTTCTTGGTTTTAGATAGTCCCAAAATTCTTTTGGATAGGCAAAATATTTTCTCTCCACATTTTCTCCCAGCAAAATTCTTGCTATTTCTTTTCGAAAAGCATCTGTTTCTACAAGTGTAGGAAAGTTTTTAATAGGAGATGCTATACGATGCTCTGCTTCTAATTCGTAAGCATCTTCTAAACATTCGATGTATTCATAATAAAAGGAAATTGTTTGCTCATTTTGTTCATCCAATTTATCTAATAACTCTAAAGCTTCTGCTATATTTATATTTTTTCTATTCTTTAAAAGCAGATTTAAATATTTGTTTTCTTCTTTTATAATGTTCATAAACTCTTTAAATACTTCTTTATTTTTTTGGTTATTGTGTTAGAAAAACCAAACTTAAATGCGCATTTTAAGTAATTTTGATACAAATAATAAAATAGGAGAAGCACTTCTTCGATTGTTTCTTTCTTTATATTTTTAACTTCTTCTTTTAATTCTTTTCCTTCCATAAAACCACCTATTTAAAAAAAGAGAGCTGTTCTCTCTTAAAAAGAATCGATATTGATTTTTACTTTTTTCTTATCGTGTAAATAAGAATAGGCTTGTACTAGGGTACGGATAGCTTTTGCCGTGGCACCGTTTTTTCCTATTACGGCACCCATATCGCTTTCTTTTACCAAAACTTCTAAATTTAAAAATGCTTCTTCGCTTCCTATTTCTTTTACACTTACCATATCAGATTCTTTTGCTACACTCTTTACAAGAAAAAGTGTGTAATCTACAATATTATCCATTACTTACCTGCTTTTTTTGATTCAGCATATTTTTTCATAATTCCTTCTTTTGAAAGAATATTTCTTACTGTTTCTGTAGGAATAGCTCCATTTTGTAACCAATACAATGCTTTTTCTTCATCAATTTTTGTTTCTGCTGGATTTGTAATTGGATTATATGTTCCTACTACTTCTAAAAAACGTCCATCTCTAGGAAATCTAGAGTCAGCAGCTACAATACGATAGAATGGTCTTTGTTTTGCTCCCATTCTTTTTAATCTTAATTTAACAGCCATAATTTGTTTCCTCCTTTAATACGGTCTTAGTATAACACAGTAGAAAAATAGTGTCAACTTAATTTGGTTGACACTACTTCAAATACTCCTCATCAATTTCATCGATAGCCACTTCTTCATCCTCACTTAAAATATCTTCATCTGTAATGATTTCGTATTCATCTTCCTCTTCTTCTATCGATACTTTTATTTTAGTATCTCCAACTACTTCCACACCAAGTTCTTTTTCAACATTTAGTTTTACAGTACCATCGTTTACAGAAACATTTGTAACCGTTGGTTGTTTTAAACTTCTTACAATTATTTCTTCTTTATTTGTAAGTGTTGCATTGTCTTTTAAATGCACTGGCATTTTTTCTTGGTAACTAAATGTATTGGTAGTTACTGCTGTTTTAGTATCATTTTCATAAGAATACCATACATTTACATCAAACATGCCCTCTATATTTACAATTCCTCCATTGTTTGCTCCTTGAAATCTGTGATTAATGACCCAGCAACCTAAAATGGTATCTGGTTTTAATTCTGGCGTGATTGTAAATTCTGTTGTGCTGGTTTTTTTTGCTTTTCCAATAATTGCTTTTGTCACAATCTCTTTAAAATTAGCCACTTTGTAACCCTCCTCTATTTTAATGTATGCACAAGGGCTTTTTTTGTTCCCATCAATTTGTTTTACATTCTTCTTTTTCTAATATATAATAAAAAGAAAAAAGGAGATAAATTATGGAAAAATCAATAAAATTGGCTTTACTTTCTGTAGGAGCTGCAAATTTATTATTACTTATGGGAGAATTGATTGCAAGTAAGACAGCACCTTATAATAAAACTATTTACGCTTTTCAGAAATCACCAAAATACACAATGGAAGAATATATAGAAGAATATGCTTCCTCCAATTATGTTGATGAATTATGTCAAAGTGATAAAACGTCAGAAATAATAGAAGAAATGTTCATGTTAGAACAAAGTATACAAATTAAAGAATTATTAAATGATTTAGATTTAAAAGAATATGAGAAATTTTACCAACCATTAAGTGAAGAAACGATTAATCAAATATCAGAGTTTTCGTATGATGAAATTGTAATACTAAAAGATAGTTATAAAGAACAAGAAAGTAATTCTTATAATGGAGTTAAAACTAAAGAGTTATTATCTCAAAAATTATCTTATTTATTTGAACAAAATGAAAAGTTTATAGCAAACGAAGGGCCAAGAATAGTTGAAGAATTTGGAAATATATTATTAAAATGCTCTGTAGCACAAGCATTGAGTGATAACCCTGAGAACTATGAAAATTATAAAATTTCTTTAGAAAGTCAAAGTTTAGATTACCATGATCATGTATTAGGAAATGTTGTAATTGAATTAAAAAAGGATTGTACTTTTTATAAAGTATGGGAAAAATTAAATGTTTTAAGAAAAAATCCTGTAAAGTATTCTGATATAAAAGAGACAATAGAATTATATAAATATGCGGTGATTTCTAAACCGTTTTATGAAAATGGAGTTGTACAAGATACAAATTCTTGGTATACACTTCACCGTGATATAAATAAGAAATTTGATAAGTAAAAAGATTGGAAAAACTTATGTTTTTTCAATCTTTTTAAATTTGACACTCTGTAACCTCCCTCTATTTAAGGTATACACAAATTCTTTTGCTATTTTTACACTTTTGTGCTAGGATAGGTTCTACATTTTGAATGAAGGGGTTTATATGAGCAAAATTTATTTAGAAGAAAAAGAAATAGAAAAATACCCTATTTATTATAAAGGGAAAACAAATGAAGCTCTGGTACGAGAATTTAGTCCTACGGAACTTCTAAAGATTTTTCATTTTTATAGCCAAAATAAAATAGATACTTTGAAATTTATCGAAGAATATCGGAAGGATTTATCTTTCGTTTCAGAACTTCTTTTGTTTAAAAAATATGTTTGTGATAAAAAGGATTCGATCAAAGGAATTCTTATCGATAAAGGATACGAGACAAATTTACGAACTCTTCTACAGGGGGGAATATCACCTTTCTTTTAATGATGTAATAATCATTTTACAAAATGTTGGAAAAGTGTTAGAAAAATTAAAATACATTCGAGAGTATGAAAACAAACTAACTACTTTTTTTATTGGAGACTTACAAGAAAGTAATATTTTAGTAGATATACAAACCAAAAGGGTACAAATTGTTGATTTGGATAGTTGTAAAATTGGGAATAATCGTGCTTTTGCTGCCAAATATTTAGAGTTTTTAAAAACATATTCTTATGTAAGAAAATATTTACAAGAGAAATACCCTTGGGATGTTTATCATTTTTCGAATAATGAAAATACGGACCTTTATTGTTATATGATGATGATTTTACGATTTTTGTTTGATATCAATATTATGTTACTCGATTTAAACACATTTTATAGCAAAATGTATGATTTAAAACAGGAAGGCCTTCCCGATAAGCTTTATCAAGTTTTTATAAATCTTTATAGCAATGTGCCAAATCAAAATCCTTATAAACTTTTAGAAGTTATTCCTTCTTCTTTTGAAAGAAAAATGGATTTAAATAGATAAAAAACAGTAATGATTGTTACTGTGTTATTCATACCAACTATTTTCAATATTTACATTACTACTTGCTGGCATTGGGTCTGGCAAATTTAATTTGGTTAATAATGGCACTCTAAAGGCACTCCCGAATACTAGGGCTGTTCCTGGTCGTAATGTTTTTAATTTTTCAATGTCTTGATTAGTTAAGTTACTAGAAATAGATACAACTATTTTTAAATCTTCTGGATGGAAAATACGATAAATTAAAAAGTTTGAACATTGCGATAAACAAGTTGTTGATAACTCGCTTGGTCTTTGGGTAACGAATCCTATTATCACACCATATTTTCTTCCTTCTTTGGTTATTCTATCAAAAATATTGTATCCAATTACATTTATGTCGTTATCGTTTTGAACATAACGATGGGCTTCTTCAATAATGATATGAATCGGAAAACTTGCTCTTTGTTTTAAAGAGGTGGCAAAGTTAAAAAATAACTTCATGTATAATTTTGTAAGTATTTTGGCAAATCTTTCATCCACGTAATTAAAATTCATATTTAATACTTGAGCGTAATCGTTTTCTCTTGTTAAAAACATACTTTTAACAAATTGTTCTTTTTCTATATATCCGCCCTTGTATTCAAAGTATTTACATTGGTTGCTGTTTAATATAGAATGCATTCTTACACGTAGGTCGTTTGCTTTTTCAAAAAGAGCAGTGTTATTTAGCATTCCCTCACTCATTAAAGCAAATTCTAATGCGTTATATAAATCTTCCAATGTATATGTGAGCTCTGTTCTGTCTACATCAAAGGCTTCAATTGTTGTAAATGTATTTAAAAATTCAATGATAAATTGTAGAGCTCCCATTTTTCCTTGAGCATCAATATTTAAGCATTGTTTTAAAGTTCTTGTATAACCAGGTTGCACAATTGGACTTTCTAAATTTAGTTCTGGTGTATTAAATTTATTTAAGGTAGATATGATTTGGTCACTTAATTGGTTAGGAGATTTTCCACTTCCTATAATATCAAGTAAACTTTTGGCAATAATCGAATTTTTGTATTTAATGGCTTTTTCTCCGTCACCTTTAAAAATAGCTACATATTGTAGTGTTTTTTCTAATATTGGTAAAAGTGTATGGTCGTTTACGTTTAAAAGAATGGCTAGGTCATCTACTTCTAAAAAATAGGCTGGAATGCTTACAATTTCAGAAGAAGCATCCTCTATCTCCGTTTTTGTTGTATAGTATTTTACATTGACTCCTTGTAAAGCATTTATTTTTGATAAAGCGGTATGGTATTCTCCATAAACATCAAATATAACCATATGAGCATTTCTAGGCATCTTATTATTGTAGTAAAACATGTTTTGGATGAGACTTGCAACACCACAAGATTTTCCACAACCAGAGTTTCCAATAATAGCAAAATGTTGGCTTAAAAAATCATTCATTTTAGCCGTTACTTTATAGCCATCGTATAAAGAAGAAGAACCAATTAAAAGATTTTCAGAAGATATATAATCTTGGGAACCGATAATTAATTCTAATTCTTGCTTATAGACAATACGACAAGTACTTGTTACACTTGGATATTTTATAACACCAGAAATGAAGGTATTTTCTTTTATTTCTCCGATAAGCAAGCAACTTATTTCTGCTTCATCCATTCCAATAATTTCACCAACAATTTTAGGTGAAGTCCCTGATCCACCATTCGTTTCTTCAAAAACGACATGAAAATTAATGATATTTGCTTGAATCGTCTTTTTCAAATTTTCTACTTTTACTAATTTTTCTTCTACTTTTAATATTTTTCCAAACATACTAGTCACCCTATTCTTTTTATATGATAGCATAAAATTGTGAAAAAAAAAAGAAGGTTGTTTTTTTAATTGCTCCTTTTTCTTGAACATTACTGTCGTAGGATTTAATGAACCGTTTTGGCAATCTCTTTTTTCGGTTGTTCCTTTTCTTATTGTATTATCTTCACAACAATTTCGACTAATGAAAAGATTTTTGTTATTTTCTTTGTTTCCTACATTCGTTATAACGGATTTCTATCTACTTTTTAAGATGTGCAAAGAGAATATATTAAAAATTGATTTTATTTTTCTCTTACGATTTTTATTTTATAATGGAAAATACTAAGTATTTTCTCTACCATTTCCATAGATATTTTCGTGGTTCCTTTTTCATATCTAGCATACTGTTGCTGTTTTATTCCTAATTTTTTTGCTAATTCATCTTGCGTTAGTCCATTTTTCTCCCTTATTTTTTTTAGATTTACCATAAAATTACTGTGTATGTGTTATTTTAAACTAAAGGCCATACGTTTCCACGAGCATTTACATCAAGTGAGCAACTAGTACACGCAACTTTAAAAAAGTTTATATTCGTAGTTAACTTATTAGGAATGTGTATAAGATATACTTTAGAAAATCCTAAAGTACTAAATCCACAAAAATCGCCTCCTAGACTACCAGCACTAATTGTACTCGGATAATTAGATCCACAAGTTGTTAATCCTCCTAAAGGATATGTTGCAGTTGCATTTAAAGAGCTAAATTGTAACAGAAGAACATAATCTCCCTTTTCTAATCCTGCAGGAAGAGACCATTGTATGCCAGTACTATTTAAAGTAACACGAATATTACCATGAGCTTCAGTATTATTTACAATTAGACCAACACTAGTTCCAAAGGTAGGTTGATAAGTTCCAATTACCCCAAAAATAGAAACATCTTTTTTTATATTATCAGCTTTTAAATTTGCATC
>CARMXJ010000047.1 GCA_949025205.1 uncultured Bacilli bacterium
ATACCATTTTTTTCTTATATTTTAAATAAAACCTTTCCGGACAGGTCTAATATAAAATTTAAATTAGGAAATCCGAATTAATATAAAATTTAAATTAGGAAATCCGAAAATATAAATGACCTATATACAACCTTTATATTAAAATAATTTTTGCTTAGAAAATTATGAAATGGAGGTATGTATATGGGTCGTAATTATTCTAACAAAAATTTATCAGAATTGGAAATGGGTAATATTGAATTTTATTTAAATGAAAACAAAAACTTTTCTAAAATTGGACAATTATTAGGAAAAAGTGAAAGTACTATCCGTAAGGAAGTAAAAATTCTTCTTATTTTGGAAGTGCTAGAAAATGTTCTAATTGTTTAAACAAAGATAATTGTCATGAAAAATATTTATGTGACAAAATACCTGATAAAATTAAATGTTCTAAATGTAAATATTGTGTTCAAGCTGTTAAGATTTGCCCTAACTATAAGGTATCTATTGAATGTGAATTATTAAAGAAAAATCATCATGTTTGTAATAGTTGTGAACTTTATCTCAGGTGCAAAAAAGTCAAAATTAAATATCATGCTGAAACTGCTATAAAGATGCATAATACTGTACAAAGAGTATCTAGAATTGATACTAAGTTAGATAAATTTCCACAAGAATTTAAAGACTATTTAACAAATAGAATTAAAAATGGAATCTCTCCAGATGTAACCTTAAATACTTTACCTGAAAAATATTCTATGTTTAAAATCTCTACTCCCACTCTTTATTCTTGGATTGATAAAGGATTACTTGATTGCTGCAACTTAGATTTAAGAAACAAAGTATCTCGAGTGAGATATGGAGAAAATACTCTTAAAAGAAATACAGTTAAAGGTCATCAACTAAATGGTAGAAGCATAGAAGACTTATCCCAAGAAGAAAGAGAAAATAGACCACTTGGCATTGTTGAATTGGATACAGTGGAAGGTATCAAAGGTGGTGAATTATTATTTACCATAATGATTCCTTGTTTTTCTTTAATGCTTGGTTTTAAAATCAAAGAAAAAACACAAGAAGAAATTGGAAAAGTCTTAGATGATTTAGAAGACAAGTTAGATTCTTATTTCTATGTTATTTTTAGAAAAGCTATTCCAGACAATGGGGTTGAATTTTTAGATTTTGAACTATTAGAAAGGTCTATTCACGAAGGATTGAATAAACGAATGGAAGTACACTATACTCACACCTATGCACCTTATGAAAAACCGCATATTGAAAACAACCACATCCTACTTAGATGGTTAATTGAAAAAGGTTATGATATAAGTTTACTATCTGCTGATGATATATTAGATATTATCAATAGATTAAACAATTATCTTCGACCTAAAAAAGGATATAAAACACCTTTACAACTTTTAGAAGAAGAACTTGGAGATTATATTTTAGATTTATTAAATCTGTATCATATTTCAATTGAAGAATTAAATATGAAGGATATGATAATAAAAAATCAAGAGCGAACAAAGTAGTAAGTTCATTTTACTCTTGATTTTTTATTTCATATTTTTACAATACTGTTTTCAACAAAGGTACACCTTTGTTGTTACCTATTTGCCGAATTCGGATTTCTATTTCGGATTTCCTAACTTAAATTGACCAATTTTTTATTCTTTCTCTTCACAATCACATGCATCACATGTACATTCTAATTTTTCTTTTGTTTGGGTAATTTTAGTTCCCTCTACATTTTGCATGGTATAAAAACCTGCTGTTTCCATAGCTTTAAATATTTCATAATGCATTTTAGAAGTATCTTGCATTGCTTTACAAAAAGTCACAAAAACTCGCTCGTTTGCAGATTCTATAATACCATGCATATATAAATCATTGATAACTTTACTACCAAACATTATATTTTCCATTAAATATTTATCATCCATTTAGTTTTCCTCCTCACTAAGCAAGTCCATAAACATAGAAAGAATACTTTCATGTTTACGTCCTAATTTTTTTACTAATTTCACTAAATTATCATCTGTTAAGCAATCTTCTACTTCTTTACATGTAGTAATCATATATATTTCATGATTAATTGCATCTTCCACATATAACAGTTCTTTTTCTGTCATAAGTTCCACCTCCAGTATTAGTATGAAATTTATTTAAAAATTTACTATGTAAGAAATTGGCAAAAAAACAAACTAGAATAAACTAATTTGTTCTCTTGTAGGTATCTTTCTTTTATAATCCTTTATAATTTCGCTCATATCACATAATAAATGATACTTATTACATTCATTTACAAACACCTCTAATAAATCTTTGTATTTCAAGGGATTTACCACTAGATTTTTTTCATACACCGCTTTGTAATCAGTTGATAAACCAGGATATAATTTATCGATATGTTCATAATAGTATTCACGTGCTCTTCTTCTTAAAGTCATGCCCATTTTTGTATAAATAAATTTTGCATCATTTTCACAAGCTTTATGTACCAAAGTCTTTATATTATCTTCACTATCGGTGATAAAGGGAAGTACGGGAGTCATTAAAATGCCAGCATAAATTCCATTTTCTCGGAGTGTTTTTAAAACTTCAAATCTACGAGTGGAAGAAATAACATTCGGCTCTAAAAGACGAGCTAAATCATCTTCATAAGCAGTAACACTTATTTTTATAATAACATTGTTTTTTTCTTGAATCTCTTTTAATAAATCTATATCTCTTAGAATCAAATCACTTTTTGTATCAATAGAAACACCAAATTCATAACGTTTAATGAGCTCAAGTGCCCCTCTTGTAATTTCGTAAATTTCTTCTTCTTTGTTGTAAGGGTCAGACAAAGTACCAAAACTTACGACCCCTTTATTTTGTTTACTGGCTAGTTCTTCTTCTAAAATTTTTAAAGCATCTACTTTACTTCGTACAACATCAAAATTATCAATATGGTATGCATCACTTCTACTATCACAGTAAATACAACCATAAGAGCATCCTTTGTAAAGATTCATATGATAATCAATTCCAAACCAGCGTGTTCCTTGGTCACTTTTGGTCATGATAGTACGAGTTTTCACATATTCCATAAAAACCACCCTTGCTTAAGAATTATTATAGCATAAAAGTTTTTAGATTTTAACACATTTACAACAAACGAATATAATACATTGTAATCAAAAAGGAGGAATTTGAATTGAAAAGAAAAATTTTGGGGGTTGTTTTAGGTTTAATTATCATTCTACTATTAGTAGTAACAGTTGCCAAATGGAAAAATAAAAACAAAGAAGAAAACTTAACAACCATCAAGCTTGCAGAAGTAACTCATAGTGCTTTTTATGCACCACTTTATGTTGCAATCGAAAATGGTTATTTTAAAGAGAATGGAATACAAATCGATTTGTTACTAACACCTGGGGCTGATAAAGTAGCATCCGCTGTACTTTCAAACGATGTAGAAGTAGGATTTGCTGGTCCAGAAAGTGCTATCTATGTCTACGATGGAGGAGAAGAAGACTACATTATAACATTCGCTGGTCTTACTAAAAGAGATGGACAATTTATCGTCTCAAGAAAAGAAATCAATAACTTTAATTTAAATGATTTAAAAGGAAAAGAAATACTTGCTGGTCGCCGTGGGGGAATGCCTGTTTTAAACTTTCAAAACGCTCTAAAAAATGAAGGAGTTAGTGAAAATGATATCAATATGAATACAAGTGTAGAATTTGCATCTTTATCAGGTTCTTTTATCGCTGGAATGGGAGATTTCGTAAATTTATTTGAACCAAATGCTACAAAACTTGTAAGTGAAGGATATGGATACATTGTAGGTAACATTGGAGCATATTCTGGAGAAGTTCCCTACACCGCTTTCTATGCCAGAAAAAGTTATTTAGAAAATAACGAAGAAATGTTAAAAAAATTTACAAATGCTATTAAAGAAGGACTACAATTTGTAAGCAATCATTCCGCAGAAGAAATTGCCAAAGTGATATTACCACAATTTCCAGATATTGCATTAAAAGATTTAACAACTATAGTGGATAACTACAAAAAATACGATTCATGGTTATCTACACCATTTATAACAGAAGAAAGTTATAAAAATTTACAAGACATCATGTTAAATGCTGAATTACTAAAAGACTATGTTCCATATGATAAATTAGTTAAAAACGCATACAATGACTAAAATTTTAGAAATTAAAAATTTATCCAAAAAATACCACACCAAAGAAGGAGAAATTTTAGCAATTCAAAATATTAATATAAAAGTAGATAAAGGAGATTTCATTGCTTTAGTAGGTTCATCAGGTTGTGGAAAATCAACACTTCTAAATAGTATTGCTGGACTTGATAAGGCAAGTGGTGGAGAAATACTTTTTGGAATGGAGAATCCAAAAATCGGCTATATGTTTCAAAGTGATTCTTTGTTTCCATGGCTTACCATTTACGAAAATTGTATTTTAGGATTAAAGATTACAAAAAAGAATACAAAAGAAAATCAAGAATATGTTCTAGAACTACTAAAAAAATACAATTTATATGAATTTAAAGACAAATATCCAACTTGCTTATCCGGAGGAATGAAGCAAAGAATTGCTCTTATTCGTACTCTTGCTTTAAAACCAGATATTCTTTTACTCGATGAACCTTTTAATGCACTAGACTACCAAAGTAGATTGGCCATCAGTAATGATGTTTACGAAATCATAAAAAAGGAAAATCAAACGGCAATTATGGTAACCCACGACATTTCAGAAGCAGTTGCTATGGCAAATAAAGTGTATGTATTATCCAAAAGGCCATGTACAGTCAAAAAAGTATATAAGATTGAATTAGAAAATCCAAAAAATCCAATCCACAATCGAAAAGATAAAAAGTTTATGGAATACTATGAGGCATTATGGAAGGAATTAGATATCAATGTCTAACGAACAAAAAAATTATCTCAAAAAGATAAAGAGAAAAAAAATAGGGATTGTTTTTGCACAAATTTTAATTACTGTCCTTTTCTTTCTTATATGGCAAATACTTGCTGATAAAAAAATTATCAATCCCTTTATCTTTTCTAGTCCAAAAAAAATTATTGAAACCATCTTTTCCTTATACCAAAACTATCATTTATTTTCCCATATTTGGACAACACTTTATGAAACGTTAATTGCTTTTGCACTAGGCATAACATTTGGATTTGTGATTGCTATCATTCTTTATGAATTTAAAACCATTGCCAAAATTATTGACCCATTCTTAACTATGTTAAATAGTCTGCCAAAAGTAGCATTAGGTCCTATTATCATTATATGGGCAGGAGCAAATATAAAATCTATTATTGTAATGGCACTCCTTATTAATTTAATTATTAGTATTATTACAATTTATAACGGTTTTTTAAATACAGATTCTTATAAAATAAAACTTTTAAAATCCTTTGGAGCAAACAAATTACAAATCCTAACAAAAGTAGTAATCCCTGCTTCTTATAACACCATTATCTCTTCATTAAAAATTAATATTTCGATGAGCTTAATTGGGGTCATTATGGGTGAATTTTTAGTCAGTAAAAAAGGTATTGGATACCTAATTATTTACGGAACACAAGTTTTTAATTTAAATATAGTAATGAGCGGCGTTATTATTTTAATTCTTATATCATTTATTTTATATGAACTAATTGATAAATTAGAAAAAAGATTATTAAAAGAAAAGTAAGTAACTCTATTTTGAAATTACTTACTTTTTTATTTTATCCATTTTATAGTTTTCCACATATTTCAATAGTATTTCCTTCGGGGTCATAGATATTAAAAAAATAATAGGGTTCCGTTATATTTACATACATTATTTCTGACATTTCACAAATATTTAATTTTTTAATTCTATTGTAATCTTCTTTTTTAGATTTTATTTCATCAATTTCTGTTGATTCTACTTGGCCTAATAACACATTGTTAGCCGGATTATATGATCTTATATACATTATTTTCCACCCTAAAAAATTAAAATTATTCTTTTACCATTTCCCAACTTTTAAAATAAACACATTCATTGTCATCATTAAACTTTATTTCATATATTCCATTAAATTCAGTAATATCTCTTTTAAAAATCCATTCTACAATTAAGGTTTTATTCTCAATAGCAAGTATATTAAATCGAATGTCTTTAATCTCTTGTTCTTCTATATGTTGCCATTCTTTTTTTATTTCATCAAATGTTATATATGGCTCATCAAATGGAGTTTCTTGATAAAAAGTTGTTTTTGTAAATAGCGAAGCTGCTTTTTCAACATCTTTGTTAAACCAATATTCTTTTAAATTAATTAACCATTGTTCTACAAATCTTCTATCCATAATTTATTCATCCTTCCCTGTTTTTAATTGTGTATTGCTATTTTTCCATTTTTTTAATACTTTTACTGCTTCATCTCTTTGAAACTCTGGTATAATTTCAATTTTTCTGTTGCTACATACTTTAGCAATATCACTTGATTTAGCAAGTATTTCATTTACACATTCTTCGGAATCTTCTAATGTTGCTCCATATACTAATCTATCAATACCTGTATATAAAATAGCTCCCATACACATGGCACAAGGTTCACAAGAAGAATATATTGTAACTCCCTTACCACCTTCTGCACATAAATGTCCTCCAAGTTTATCCATTGCATCTTCTATTGCTCTTAACTCTGCATGAGAAAATGCACTTTTTGATACAGGTATATCACTATCGCTTCTTCCTATAATTTTGTTATCTTTAACAATAACTGCACCATAGGGATAATATGCCTTTTTTGATAATTCAATTGCTATATCCATAAATTCTTTATCATTCATTTTTATCAACTCCCTACTTTTTTACATATTACTATTAATTTATCATTTTGCATTGAAAGATTGCTTATTGGTTTCTTTCTTGCTTTTTCTATAACTATAAAGTTATTATCTTTTAATACTTGTTCTATTTCATTAAAAGAATAGTAATTTATAAACTTATCTAGATCTTTATTAAGATTTTCTTTTATGTATCCTTCTCCTTGGCCTTCTTGAAGAATAATCAACATTACACCATCATCATCTAATAAATTATAATATTGTTTAAGAACTTCTTTTACCTCTTCTTTGGAAATATGAAATAATGAATATGCTAACATTATACCATTGTACTTTTTATCTGTTATGATTTTTCTCATATCCATTTGAAAAAAATTAACATTATCTATTTTACTTTTAGCAATTTTTATCATTTCTTCTGAATAATCAATAGCATCAACAAAATATCCCTTATCAGCGATATACTTGGATAATGTTCCAGGTCCACAACCAATATCTAATATTTTATTTCCAACTATGTAATTTAAAAATGTATCAATATATGGCGTATCACTTAAATCATTACCATATTCTTCATCATACTTTTCTGCAATTTTATTATAAGTATTTAGGGTTTCTTCCATAAACAACACCTCCATATCACTTATTTTAATAATGTCCCACTATAAATAACTAATCTATTTTTGTTTTACAATCATCATATAATGGACAATAAATACAATTCTTTTTATTACAAAATTCATTCCCTATATTCCATAAGTATTTATCTACTAAATTTGCATCAATTCCTAGCTTATCTCCACTTTCTATATATAAACTAGATAATTCTTCTATTTGTTTATTATTTAACTTCCTACTATCGATAATATTATTTAAATAACTAATTTCAATGTCATGTCTATCTAATGGAATATAACCTAATTTATCATTAAAATTACAGACACCTGATTCATATATCAATCTAAGTAATAAACCACCTGTCTTTTGTATTTAGATAATTCTGTTGATAAATTTAACCACTTATCTACTGCAACATTAGGATATCTTGGATGAATATTATTTTTCATTATACTTAATAGTTCTTCCTTATTTGTAGTAAAGTTTGCTATAACACAATTTGGATTAAATATTTGTGGGTATATATGATAAGTATTTATTAAATTGTTATGATAGTTTTGTGACCTCATACCATAATCTAATAAACAGGAATAAAAAATATAAACTAACCATCCGTTACTTTTATATTCTACTTCTGGTGGAAAATCAACAGTTGCTAAATTATTAAAATCCTTACTGTTATAATATTCATGCATTTTTTGTACCAATCTATCAATCTTTTTTTCGCTAACTGTCATATTTTCTCCTTAAACTTATTTAAAAAAATCTTCATCTATTAATGGAATAATATCTATTGCAGGTTCTTCGTATGGATGTATTTCTCTTAATTTTGTTATTATCTTTTTAACTTTGTCAACATCACATACAATTTCTAGCTTTTCTTCTTCCACAAATTCTAAATTGTTTTTTTCTCCAATATATGGATTAGCATTATCATTTGGCTTAAAAGTTCCGACAGACCTTGTTGATAAAGTACAGTAAGTATAATCTCCAATTATTCCAGCACCTTCATTGCAAATTGCATTTCTTACTTCTTCAACATTTTCTAAGGGGATTGTTACAAAAATTTTTACTCTTTTTATATCTATATTCATTTTTTATTTCTCCTTTCTTTAGTCTATAATTTTATGTTCCTTTCTCCATACAGATTACAGTATTTTGTATGGAGAAAGGAACATTATTTTTGTGTCTCAATATTTTACTTTTTAACTTTAAACTAATATAGTTTTTCTCAATTTATTAAATCAGTATAATATATAATTCCTTTATCTAATGATTTTGCATATTCAATTTCTTTATTTGGATATTTGGAAGGCAAAGTAATATTATTATTGATATTTTTTTAAACTCCATTTCAATTACTCATCTTCTTTATTATTTTTATCTCCAATTTGTTTTAATTCATTAATACTTTCTAAATAATGAATTTCTATATCACTTGGTAAACTATTAATTCTTTCTTTAAAGATATTGTATTCTTTCTCTACATGACTCATTGCATATTCATGACTTATTTTTCCTGAATCTTTTAAAATATCTTTTCTATTCATTGTTAAGAAATAATTTAATTCTTCTATCCAGTCAGCCATTTTCATTGCTCTTCTTTCAATGGCTTGTAATTCAGCATAATCCAAATACATTGAAACAATTCTATTTAGAATATCGAGTTCCTTTTCCGTTAAATAATTTTTTGCTATTGTTGTTTCATAAAAACTAGGAATTTTACCTTCAAAAGAGGTTAACCCCATAAAATCTTTATTACCATCAGCTCTCTCAACAATTACTTCTGCTGCAGTATGACCATGTGCTGCCCAATGCATTTTGTTTTGGACTGTTTTAAAAAATTCTTGTGTTATTTTAGCTCTAGGATCATAATCAACTGAAGTAGCATATATATCTAAAATCTTTCTCCAAAATACTTTCTCTGAAGAACGAATATCACGAATTCTTGAAAGTAATTCATCAAAATATAAGCCTCCACCAGCTCTTTTCAATAAATCATCATTCATAGTAAATCCCTTTTGGATATATTCTGTCAATCTTTCGTTTGCCCAAATTCTAAAATTCGTACCAATATTTGATTTTACTCTAAAACCAATTGCAAC
>CARMXJ010000048.1 GCA_949025205.1 uncultured Bacilli bacterium
AAAGGAAGTTGCATACTTCTTTGGAAATGACCGTTTTGGCATTTCTTTTTCTCCTCCTTAAAAGATATTAGACAGACTCTAAGACAAATCTCTTAAATTCTCCAATCTGCTTAAAAAACAAAAAAGGAACTTATACACCTAATAAATCATCTAAAATACTTTTTGATAATTTGCGTATCAATTCCTTTTGTAAATTTTATTCTATATTTTTTTATAGCAATCATTTTTACCATTTTAAACTTATGAACAAAATCAGAATATTTTTATTCGCTAGATATGAATAACAAGTATTAGATTTGCATATACACACCCAATAAAAAACACCCATCCTATTTTACTAAAATGGATATTTTATTTTTCAATCCTCATAATGTCCCTTACAGGATTTTACAATAATTTGGTTGCCGGACATCTCATATACAAGACGATTTACTTCATCTATCCGTCTGCTATATAACCCTGATTTATCATGCTTTAGTAGCTCTGGTTTTCCTATGCCCTGCATTGCTCCATCCCGGTCTATACTCTTTAGTAACTGGTTTATTCGTTTTACAATCTTTTTATCTTGTTCCTGCCAATCTGTATATTGATTCCAACCGGTATCAGTAAATAAAATGTTCATGGTTTTAGTTCTCCATAGCTTCCAGTTCTTCCATAGTCTTAACTACTACTTTTCCGGCTTTCAGTTCTTCATCTGATTTATCCAGCATAGCAAGATATTCCACATTTCGCTTTGCTTTCTGCAAGGCGTTATACTCTGCTTCATTTATCATGTAGATATTTTCGTTTCGTGGTCTTGAAATAACAACGGTTTCGCCCATGCTGATTTTATCACACCATTCTTTGAAATTATCCCGGACATTTACAGATTTTACCGCTAACATGGTTTATGCCCCCTTTTCTAAAAAAATGTACGTTTTCATGTATTTGTTTCTGTACTTCTATTATATTCAAAGTATACCCCGGTGTCAATGAAAATAAAAAGGGAAGTTTTGTTATTATTTCTATTTAATTTATAATAATCTAAATATTCATTTTATAAAAAAATCTTAACTAAGCAATTGCTTTTCCAATTCGCTGTAATCATATTTCCGGCTTTCAATATTATTAAATCCTGAAACTTTTTTCTTTTCAATCGATTCGGTATACTCTTCCTGAATCGCTGCTATCAACCATCCCACCAGATTATCTATTTTCTTTTGTTTTTGGGCTATTTGATACTTTTGTTCAATCAGTTTTATATTATTATCTGCTGCCTGTAAAATTGATTTATATTCTTTGGTTTTTAGCGGTTCTTTAATGATTTCCCGAAGCTGGTCTATCAAATCATCCAAATCTGGCTTTATCTCCTGTTCTGGTTTTTCCTGTTTCTTCTCTGGTTTTGTCTGCTGTTCCTCTTTTTTCTCTAACAAAAAAAGAATTTCTGTAATAGTTCTTCCAGTTTTCCGACACTCATATGTACACTTAAATTCTGAATACTCATTAACATCCCGGATCGCTATATCTAAAACTTTTTCTTTAAATTGTCCAATTTGTTTAAATTTATTTTCACATTCAAAATATTCTCTTAAATATTGAATTTCAAACACATACTTCATTGTTTTTTTTCGATTTTCTCCAATCGTCAACTTTAACAATTCATATAAACGAATCGAATAAAAAGACTTCATAGCAAGAATATTTTTTAATTGGTATTTAGTAAACCATGATTTTAATTGTAATAAATATGGGGCTATTTGGTTAGACAACATAAGTGTAATTGTTCCTCTTCCATCATATTTAGCAAGCTGCAACCACTGAAAAATCTCCCACTCATTTCCTTTTTGAATTTTTATTGTCCTAGTCATTAAAGACTGACAAATTTCCCGGATTTCTCTATACAAATTGCTAGAATCGACATCTAAAAAGTTAGCTAAATCAAGAATATTTACTTTATAAGTTTTAAAGTCTGTATCATCTCTTCCTACCTGCATAATTAACAAGCGTATTAGCCTAGCCTCTTGTAAAGACATAGTTTGCCTACCCCGGATAATCTCATTTGCCATTACTGTATAATGATTTTTATTATAATCTACAGTATTTACTTCATCCATATTGTATTCACTTCCTTTTTTGAAATCTATTATATCATAATTTAACACTTTTGTAAATATAGTGTTTTTTCGCTGTGAAAAGGTGTTTTTTTCACTGTGAAAAGGTGTTTTTTCACTGTGAAAAGGTGTTTTTTCACTGTGAAAAGGTGTTTTTTCACTGTGAAAAGGTGTTTTTTAAAACCCGCAAACCCGCATAAATACTAGATTTTTTGATTCCCTAAACGATCTAAATAGATCTAAAAGAATAAATAAACAACAACAAAGGCAAAAAAAGAATTGTTGTTGTTATTATCTTTTTTCGCCTTAAATAAATTACATTTAGAAACCAGTTTGATAACTGGTTACATTTTTTTATTACTCTAATTACAATCAAAATTTAAAGATAATATAATTCCGTCATCTTCTAAAGACATTCCTATGTAATTTGCTATAACAAGCAGACTACGAAAATGCCTGCAGTTTTCTGTAATGTCAAAACCATGTGTATTTTTGAATGTAATTATCATAATCTCATTATTTTTTTCAACGACCAAAACAGAAGCGGTCAACTCTGCAAAATCTTGTAATACTGGTAAAATTAAATCATCAAATCGAAAATCTTTTTTGTTCTCTTCCTCTTGCTCGATAAAATCCAAACACTTTAATTGCTGGTTTATAGACAAATTATCAAACCTTGTCGCAATTTCTGCCAATTTTTCTACGCTCTCCCGGTAATCAAAAATCATTTGTTATCTCCTTTCAACAAAAAAAGCGTGCCTTTTCGACACGCCTTTTAATACTCTACATTTACCCAAAACCTAAAAAACACAATCACAGAAGAAAACCTTGCTAAAACACGGCTTTATGCTATAATAAAAAAGGGCAATCGTAGAGAAATCTATTGCTGGGCAGGTGTGTTCTGCCCTCCAGCTGGTAGATGTTCCAGCATCTGCCAGTGGTTGCCTCATTAAAATTTTATTTAATTTTCATTCATTCTATCATTGTTTTCCCAATTAAGCAATCCCTAATTGAAAACTTCTATTGTCTGACTAATTACTACATAGCTTGTAATTTGCCCATATAGACGTTTTTATTTTCCAGACGATAAAATACCTTTGTTTGTTTAAAATCGAAATTTGACCTATTTCCGTGCATTACAGAGGTATTCTAGAATAAAACTCTCCCCTTATAGTCAAACCTACTTACTAAATCCAAACTTATCAAAAGTGGCACATCTTAACTCAGCTGGCTACATCCATCCGGTAAAAAAGAAATTGACAGCTAACTTCTCTCCTACTTCCCATTTGTCGGATTTTGCTCCAGCATCTCAAATCGGCGATTTTAGACAAAATTTATCAAAAGTAGTACATTTATACCCTAATCATCATTTCGTGCGAATTTGGGCAATCTAGAAGCAAATACGGGTATTCAAAACGTATCTGCTCCAAGAAGATTCCCTCTGGTCACCTTTCAAAATATTGACTATAGGGGAATAAATCCCGATCCGGATATTTTTGATTTTGTATTTTTTGATTCTAGTAATTAAATATTTGACTTTGTATATAATTTAAAATTTACAAAAGAATTTTGTATTATGGTGTATAAATATTGAATTAAAAACCTATAAAAATAAGTATTTATTGAAATATATTAAAAATAAAAATGAAGTATTTTGGGATATTAAGTATATAATACACATTATAATTATTTATTATAATGTTATATAATATATATAAATATTTTAAATAATATTGTATACTTGTAAAAATTACATGATAACCAATTTTTCCGGCGAACAAATTTTATCAATAAAATCCGGTAAAAAGATATATTTGGCAGCGGTCATATTTACCAATTAAAAAAAGCTGCCTTTGTTAGCAACTTTTCAACTATTTAACAATTAACTATTTTACATTTAACTATTTTTGTGTTGAATATTTTATAAACAATTGTTTAACTTACTGTTTGTAAAATCGTTAATCGTTATTTATGATTGTTCTTTCATTTTTCTTTCTACTTCCAGTATTTTCTTTTTTAAATCGTAAATAGTTTGTTGGTCTGCGGTTAGTTTATGATTTTTTATGTATTCATCAATAGCAGTCGCATACATTACGCCTATTTCTTGTCCAACAGATTCTGCGTATATTCTCCACAGATTTATTTTATCCACATCTGCCCTAAATCCTGTAACACGCATAACACGCTTTTCCTCGGCTTTTTCTTCCATTGGTACACTTTCTATAGGCTCTTGTGGTTTAGTGGCTGTTTCGGGCTTTTTTTCGACTTGTGATGCATCTTGTGCTAGGATTTTCTCTTCTAGCTGTTCCGCAAAAACTTCATTCTTGATTTCTTCCGCTGTACCCTTTAGACGTTCCGGCTCGGTTTCCCTTATCTTTTTTATAGTTCTACTCGCCCATGTCTTTTCCCTGCCTATTGCTTCACAGGCTTCTTTCCGTGATTTTCCTTGCCTTAAAAGTTTCAAAAAAGCTTCTTCTTCCTGATATACCTTATCATTTTTTGATTTCTCCATATTTATACCTCAATTCTTTTTAACAAGCTAACTGTTATCTTGCTAAATATATCATATTTAACAAGAAATTTGCAAGTTCTTTTTATCTATCCGGATTTTTTTAAAAAATCAGATTCCAGAAAAAGCAGTAAAGTACTAGCTATTTTTCGCTTTTTTAAATGAAAAATTTATAGGATACCAGTGTTTGAAGGTATCCTACAACGAAGAAAACAGAAAGGAAAAAGAGTGTCGTACTATAAGATACCGAAAATTAAGGTGTCCTATAATGGGGCATCCAAAATAGACATCTTTTAATACAACTATATAGATATTAAAGACTAGGTGACTGATAGTTACCCTGCTTTTTCGGAAACGATTCCAAAGATTATTAAATACTAGCTTGGTCAATAACATTGACGTAGTTCTAAATTTTTAGAAAAGGTAATTCGATACTATCGAAACGGGCAGCAGAAGCCCCCTCATCCGCTGCCTGCTCTTCATTCTTCATCAGTGAAGAGATGCTTTGTAACCTGTCTTTATATCCCTTTTTATAAAAAAATATTTTTTTATGACTTACTACGGAATTTATATTCAAACTGTAAAACCCCCCCGTCATGGTTTACTTGCTTTCCTTTCTATACCCTCTAATTTGCCCGATAAGGGGCTTTTCTTGGATAACCCGATAAATATATGCCTAATGTCAAAAAATTGAAATATGGGGCAAATAAGGGCATAAAAAAGTATTTTATCATTTTTTGGTGTAAAGAAACCGGAAAATGGTAATTTAAAACGACATTTTCCAGCATGATTCTACAAGACTGCGTGAAATGTATCTTTTGCGAAGAGTATTTTTACTATATCTTGTATTAGATAATTTGAATAACGCAATATATAGTGTTATCTGGTTAATACGGTTCTTATTGTCTGTATTATTATTAAATTATCTGATAATATAATAGAGTTATTATAGTTCTCCAAAACGGAAAGATGCTTTATGTTGTATTATTTTTACTATGTCTTTAAACTCATTATACTGGCTTATATATAGTATTATCCGGTTAATAAAGCTTTTTTATTAAATGATAAAACTCGTTATATTTTAGTAACTACCAAAAATTATAGAAATAGCAGATACAATCTCTTCTCTAACTTCTATCAAAAAGAATTCTCCTCTCTTTTTGTGTAAAAGCAGATAAAAAAGAAAATTAAACAGACAGGGTACAACCAAATATATATATAATTCACTATACGACACTGTAAAACTCAAAAAATCCTATTAAAAACTCCTCAAAAAACCTTGAAATTTATACTATAGTTTCTTATAGTGAACTATATAGTTTCCTATAGTGAACTGAATTTTATTTTGATTTCCAATCACTTATAAATTGATAAATTGTTACTCGCTTTGAAAAATCCCTGTTATTTCCCTGTATATATCTGTCACTTACACTATGTTTTTTCTCATTTGCAAACACCTTTATAAACTTTTTATCTATCAATTCTTTTTTTAATTTACTTGCATACGAAGCACTATATCCATATTGTTCAATATGTTTCTGTGGTATAACAAAATATGTACTTTTTATTTTTGCCCTTTTCTCTTGCCCTGCCATTAGCTTTAGATCATACTCTGTTTTCTCTTCTCCAATTAATGTATAATATTCTTTTAATGCATTATATAAACAACTAGATTGCTCCAACGTCTGCTTGTGCGTCACACATGTTAAATAAAATGCTCTGGCAGCCAGTGACAATTCTTGAAATTGCTTTGAAGCAAGTAAATTGCTTGTGATCATAGCAAAATTACAAAATGCATCATCATCATATAAATATGATGGTAGTGTTTTTTTCTTTGTACCCATCAGCAAACACCTACTCTCTATAGGTATTCGCTTTAATCTTCTCTTTTTGGACTATCTCATGTTTTCGCCGGAATGAATACAATTTTAATCCCGATCTACTCAAATCAATTTCAACTGCTTTTCCATTTGTCAATAAATCCGCTATTTGACCACTCATGTCAATTAGTAATTGTTTATAAATTTCTTTTTTATTTTGTTCCATAGATTTCCTCTCTTTCTGCTCCAACAAAAATATTTGCTAGGTACTAATTAAAATATTACGCTAATTTTGAAGATAACTTGTCAATAATATGTATAACCTCCTCTTTCTGTGATATAGTAAATTCCCTACGCAGTCGGCGTGATAAAGTCACATCTGCTATATGCATCTGTTCCGCTACCTCGTACAGGAAAATTCCCTTTTCTTTTGCATAGGTCTTGATGTCGCTATTTACATTTCTCATTTTTAATCTCCAATCTGCTTAAAAAGCAAAAAAGGAACTCCTACACAATAATAATAAATTAGCTTAATGCCGTATTGTCTTATCGTATATTAGTCCCTTTTGTGTTCTGTTTTTTACAATTGCAATATAACACATAATTATTTCCATATCAAGTCTAATAATTATCATTTTAGACTTATGAACATTTTTGTTCAATAGCAAGCACTGGACTTGCATATGCACGTCCTAAAAATCCTCATTCTATTTTTTTATTCTGATTGTCAAAATAAGTCAATTTATGTTATAGTATTTTTGTTACCACTCCCAGACAGGTACAGGAAGGGGTGTTTTGTATGGAGTATGCTTTATCGTTCATTGCTACTGTTGTGACTGGTGTAGTTTGCCACATTTAACTTTATTAGTTTTCCAATCACTACCATGTTTGTCCTCTCTACCAATTCGGATCGTTGGTTTTGTTGTATTCATAATTTGAGTCTGATTAGGTGCTTTATTATGTTCATTATTAAATTGATGGAAATATACTATGAACGAAGCATAAGTAGCGTTTAGAAGAAAATCGGGAGAAATCTCGAATCAGAACTTCATTAAAAAGTTTCCATTTATGCGTTTATTTTGGTTTATCTTCATTATCAGGTAAACTATTATCAGGTAAACTATTATCAGGTAAACTATTCTTAAACAAATTATCATTACGTGAGCTAATGTTATCTATAGCCGTTTTCATTTGTTTAAATTTTTTTGGATCTCTTGTTCTTATCTCATGTATTATATCTGTGTCCGAATTGGAAGTAGTTATTATTGCTCTCCCACCTTGATCGTTATATTCTTGAATTTCAATCGTTTGCTTAGATATTTTTTTCATCATTTAACTCCTTTTGTTTTGTTATTCACATTACTATAGATTTAATAAAAGGTTTGGTTATCCTATATTATTAAAAATCAAATATACTTTTAGTATTGTTACTCTAACCCGTTTTCTTCCATGTTAAATATATCACATATAAAAGTCATATTCAAGTTATATAAGAATCAATTTTTTGTTCCCAGTAATCTATAGCACCTATCTTAAAAATTTTTACCATTTCACCCTGATAGATACATCTAAACTACCTTTTTCTTTTATCATACATAGAACTAATAATCCTCCTTAGCTGACTAATTTTTCTCTAGCTCTTACGCTACCTCTTATGCGTGCAGCTTATATAGATGTTACCTCTTCTACTTAAAAAAACTACTAGCAAAAATGTTAGTAGTTTTTATCAATTATTTATACAAAATTTATTAAAATTTAATATTTCACATAGCAGCAAAGATTTTATCTATGAAGTTACCATAGATATTCATTCCAATTCTTAAAATTCCCCATTTCAATTTTCTCATTTCTCTAACAAATTCTAAACGATCCCAATTTGGATCGTAATTTCTCCAATAGTTGAAGAGTTCTCTTTGAAAATCTTTTATGTCTTGCTGTAAACTTTCATAAAATGGATCATCCGGCAACATCCCCTGCAGTTCCTTTTTACTGTCTATAATTGTGTTTAAAAGCCACAAGACTTTATTTAACTCTCCAAATCTTATCAGATACCGAAAAAAAGTCGCTTCCTTTACACGCCCCCAATATTTTAATTCCAACTTTTTTACCTGCTCTATCACCTCTTCCCTGTGCTGGTCATCTACCTTCTGAATGATAGAATCAAAATCTTTTACTAATTCACTATATTCTTTTTCAGTAAGCACCATAGAATCCCTTATCCTTTCACTGTATTTTTAATAAAAAATAGAAGGGTATGCCAAAATCTAGACATACCCTTCTAAACCCTACGAAATACCCCTAACTTGCATTT
This sequence comes from uncultured Bacilli bacterium, assembly GCA_949025205.1. Taxonomy (GTDB): domain Bacteria; phylum Bacillota_I; class Bacilli_A; order RF39; family UBA660; genus MGBC108787. Next base: position 8,731 of record CARMXJ010000048.1, read on the forward strand.
TTAAAAGACTATTGATAAATACCAGCCTAACAAGTATAATAACTACAGGGCAATCGTAGAGTTTCTCTATTTGCTGGGTAGTCGCTGCTACCCTCCAAGCTAACGGGTGTGCCAGCACCTGTTAGTGGTTGCCTTAATTTTATTTAATAAATCATTTCCTACATTCTAGCACTACTCTCCTAAATTAGCAATCCCCTTTATTTAATAACTGTTTTTCTAAATCCTCATAGTCATATTTCCGACTTGAAACTTTTTTCTTTTCTACCGGCTCGGTATACTCCTCTTGAATCGCTGTTATCAACCAGCCCACCAGATTATCTATTTTTCTCTGATTTTGTGCTATTTGGTACTTTTGTTTGATAAGTTCTATGTTATTACCTGCTGCCTGAAGAATCGCTTTATACTCTTTGGTTTTTAGTGGCTCTTTGATAATCTCCCGAATCTGGTCTATTAAATCATCCAAATCCGGCTTTGTCTTCTGCTCTGGTTTCTCCTGTTTCTTTTCTGGTCTTGTCTGCTGCTTTTCTTTTTCCTCTAACAAAAAAAGAATCTCTGTGATAGTTCTACCAGTTTTCCGGCACTCATATGTACACTTAAATTCTGAATACTCATTAACATCCCGGACTGCTATATCTAAGAGATTGTCTAATATCTTTTCATTTTCTTCCCAATGTGTTATAATAGCAAAAAAAAGAAG
>CARMXJ010000049.1 GCA_949025205.1 uncultured Bacilli bacterium
GAAAAGATATTCAAAAACTTATTTTAGAAATAAAAGAAAAAGTAAAAAAAGAGTATGATATTGATTTAGTATATGAACAAGAATTTGTAGAATAAAGCTTGTTCTTTTTTGTTGACAAGAAGTTCGGGGGGGGGGTATTATATTGGCTGATATTTGAAAGGAAGAACGAGATGAAAATAAAAACTAAACGAAAAGGAAAATATGTAGGTGCTTTCCTATTGTCATCTTTTTTATATTTAACAGGATGTAAGGAAAATAATATAAGTATAGAAACAGAAAACAATTTTGCAAAATTTGAAAGCCAATTAAGCCAGCTTCATACAATAACCGATACAGTAATAAAAATAGCTGAAGAAAATGACAATAAAGATTTTATATATTATGAAGAAAAGTTATCTGAAAGAGATTTTGAAAAATATGTAGAAGAAGAATTTCAAAATATAAGCGTAATTGTTGAATATTATCATTTAGGATATTTGTACATTTCTATTAATGAAGAGTATCAAGGAGATATAAATTTACCAGAAGAATTTTATACCAAGTTAAATATGTTGTTACAACAAATAAAAATAAATTCCATAGATTTTCAAAATATGGATAACCGCTTGGATTTTTCAAAAATAGATTTTTCTTCTGAGAATGTAAAGCTAAAACGAAAAGAGTTATCTTATTATAATTATAATAAAGTATTTGATTATTCAAAGCTTCCAAAAGATTTTGATGCTATCTATTTTAATAATACTTCTTTAGCAGTAGTAGAAGGAGTTCTTTCTAATTGCAATGTAGAAGATACGCGTGTTTATTGGGAAGAAAACATAGAAAATCAGAGTAATTTGAAATCATTCTTAGAATATTTAGTAGAAAATGATATTGCTACAAAACAGCTTCACATTAAACAAATCAATAATGGAAATTATAACGCATTAACGAGTGAAGAATGCGAATTATTAGGCAAAGTAAATGTTCCTTCTATTTATGTAGAATTAGTTGATTTTAAAAAACCGCTTTGTTTAGATATAGCTCTAAATGATAACATCCAAGATTTTCATGTAGATGCTTATGGTTATGATGAAAATCATAGTTGTATTTTTGGAGAATTAGGGACTATTAAAGTGGAGTCAAATGCTAAAGAATTAGGTCTAGATTTCTCCTATGCTAATATTACTGAAAATACGCATTTTTCTTTGCCAGATATTGCTTGGGTAAGCTTAGGACAATTAACTTGTACAGATATTTCGGCATTTCATGAATTAAAAAATATAGAATATTTATGGTTTAAGGATTATAGTGGACCTGGACCAGAAGGAGATTTAGAAGGAGAGATCCGATATTGTAAAGACACTTCAATTGAATTGGTAGATGCAATGACTTCAGAACCTGCAGAGCTATATAGAGATTATGAGGAAGTGCTAAAAGATTTAAAAATGTATTTTTCATTATATAAATTAAGAAAAAACTTAAATGTATCTTTGTATGAAAATGGAGAATATTATTATACTCCAAGTATTGGAGATATTGTAAATTTAGCAAGCGATGATGTTTTAGTATATGGAAATATAGAATCTTTGAAAAATCAAGAAAATGCTGTTTCTTCTTACTATGGAACTTCTATTTTGAGATGTATTTCTGCAATTTGTATGACCAATGGTAAAGAAAATGTGGAAGTAAATAATATGGAAGATTATGAAGCGTATATTAATGCAGGATATACTGTTATTGGTTATCAACTTGTAAATTTAAATTCAATAAATCCAGATGGTACATTAACTGGAGAGCTTCGCTGTAATAAGGATGATATAAGGCTTTTCCGAACTCCTTTTAATCGTTAATATTTGTACGAAAATTTATATTATGTAATAGTTTTTAAAGAGTTGTAAAAAAGGTTGTAATAAGACACAAAATTGTGTAATATAATAAATGAGTGTTATCTAGTTAGATAACGCCGCTATTGTGTGACGCTATACCAATTATTTGGTTAGCGTCTTTTCTCTATATTAAGCGTAAAATAATTACGCTTAGTATAAGTATTATGATTAAAAGAAAATAAAGCATAAAATGCATAGATTCTTTGTTCATAACTATCGCCTCGCTTTCTAAACCCCCTGAATTATCAAGATGCTTATAGCAAGAAAATAGCAGGCGCTACTAACTAAATAACGGTGAACTATTATAATAGAGAAAAGAAAGAAAGCAAGTGAATCGACAAAATGTTTGCTGAATCGATAAAAATTTTATAGAGAAGATTTCACTATCTTCTCTGTTTTATTTCGTGTTATACTTAATATATGAAAGATTTAGTGTTAGATTTATGGATGGAAGAAGATTATGAAGCGTATATTTCTTTCTTAAAAAGACATGGAGATTTAAAATACAAAGCATTTCATAGTCGACTTACTACAACAAAATATGAGATTTTAGGATTAACGGTTCCTATGCAAAGAAAAATTGCGAAAGAAATTAGCAAAGGAGATATTCTTTCTTTTTTAGCCTGTACGAAAGATGTTTATTATGAAGAAGTTATGATTAAGGGATTTGTACTTGCTAGTATTAAAGAGAAAAAAGAACTTTTAAAATACTTTGATTCTTATGTTTCTTTGATTGATAACTGGGCGATTTGTGATGGATTTTGTAATAGTTTAAAAATTGTTACCCAAGATAAAGAATTTTGGTTTTCTTATTTTTCTAATTATTTAAAAAGTAAAGAGGAATTCCAAATTCGGGTAGCTTTGATTGTCTTTTTAAGTTTTTATGTAGTGGAGCCTTATATAGATGCTATCTTTAAATTAGTCGATACAATTGATGTAGATATGTATTATGTCAATATGGGTATTGCTTGGCTTTTGTGTGAATGTTTTACCAAATACCGTGATAAAACGTTGCGCTATTTAGTAAAAAGTAAGGTAAATACGTTTACTTTTAATAAAACAATTAGTAAAATAAGGGATAGTTATCGTGTTACGAAAGAAGATAAAGCGTATTTAAATATGTTAAAAAGAAAATAACTTTTGTTTGCAAAAAAATGAAAAAATAGAAGTTTTGCAAATGAACTTGCAAAACTTTACAAAATGAAAATTGTATGATAACGTATATCTAGGTGATGCTATATGTTTTTAAGAGAAACTTATTTGAATCGGTTGATTGATGCTAAGGATACTGAATTTATAAAAGTAATTACTGGGGTAAGAAGAAGTGGTAAATCGACTTTGCTTTTGATGTTTAAAGAATATTTATTGAAAAATAAAGTGAAAGAAGAAAATATTTTTCATATCAATTTTGAGTCAGCACAATATGATGAAATATTAAATTACAAAGCGTTATATAATTATATAAAAGAAAAAATAGGAAAAGAAAAAGTATATTTACTATTAGATGAAGTACAAATGGTAGAACACTGGGAAAAAACTGTTAATTCATTAAATATAGACTTTGATGTAGATATCTATATTACAGGTTCCAATGCTTATTTGTTGTCTAGTGAATTATCCACTTTACTTTCAGGTAGGTATATTGAAATAAAAATGTATCCATTATCTTTTAAAGAATTTTTAGAGTTTAATCATTATGAAGAGAAAGAAAGAGAAGAAAAATTTTACGAGTATTTAAAATATGGAGGACTTCCTGCTATTACTTTAATAAAAGATAAACCGGATTTAGTTTTATCTTATTTAAATGATATTTACAATACTATCGTAAAAAAAGATATTATAGATAGAAATGGAATTAAAGATACTGCTTTACTTGAAAATATTATTAAATATTTAGCAACAAATGTGGGAAGTAGCATTTCTTCTACAAAAATCAGCGATTATTTAAATAGTAATAAAATAGTAGAAAAATCAAATCATCAAACGATAGATAATTATTTAAATATGTTAGAAAAATCATTTATTTTGTATAAAGCAGACCGAACAGACATAAGAAATAAAACACTTTTAAAAACCTTGGGAAAATATTATATTTCAGATATTGGAATTCGAAATAGTATACTTGGATTTCGTAATATCGATGAAGGGCATATTTTAGAAAATATCGTTTATTTGGAATTGCTAAGAAGAGGTTATAAAGTAAATATTGGAAAAACGGGAGAATATGAAGTAGATTTCGTAGCAGAAAATCCTTATGAAATTATCTACTTTCAGGTAACAAAATCTTTAAATAGCGATAGTGTTAAAGAACGTGAATTAAGAAGCTTAGAAAGTATTTCGGATAACTATGAAAAAATAATATTAACTATGGATAAAACAATAAATAGAGATTATAATGGAATAAAAGTTATTAATTTAGTAGATTGGTTAATTGAAAAGAAATAAAGTCCTTTTGAAATTTATGTTTTTAATTTTAATGAACTAGATACTAACTGTTAAATTAAGTTGATTTAAAGAGAGGAAAATAATGATGACAGAAGAAAATTATAAGAATTTTTTAGAAAAATATGCTGTAATAAAAGAGAGGCAAAAAGCAATAAAGGAAGCAAAAGAAAATCTTATAACTTTAAAGCAAGAAAGAGAAAAGTATGAAAAAGATACTATAGTTAGAAGATATTTAGAAGTTATATCTAAAATAAAAGAAAATACTATTATCGCAAACCAAAAAGAAATAGAAGAGGATAGTATTCTGGAATTTATAGCTAATGAAAATCGTGATGAAGAAAATACCAATCGAATATTTGTTTATATGGGTTCTTATGTTGATTCAAATGAAGCAGATATTGAACATGGCCCGGGAATCGTAAGAGTGTTTGATGAAAATTATAGTTGGAGAGAGTATAAAAATATTGAGTTGAATTATGCTGTTTCTTCTATTAATGTGGATAAAAAAGATGTAAAACAATTTGAAGAAGAAAATATAGTTCTTTATGCAGGTGATAATAATTCACAAAAATTTTATCAATTGGTAAGAAAAACTTTTTTTCAAAATTTAGTTTTATATGGACAAGAAGAAGCTGTAAGAAGGGTTTTGGAAGAATTTAAAACAACAGAAGAGTATCAAGAATTTCTATTAGGACGCTTTATGAAAAGAGGGTAATAATGAAAAAAATAAAAATTATTGTACTTGCTTTATTTATGGTTTTAGTAAGTGGATGTAAAAGTGAAGAAATTCTTGGAGAAAAGCAAACTTATGAAAGTATTACTTATCAAGAGACGAACCAAAAAACGGATAAGGTTATGTTAGAGTTAGAAGATGAGCGAAAAATTTTAATGGAACTTTATCCAGATGTTGCTCCAATAAGTGTTAAGAATTTTCAGAAATTAGTAGAAAGTGATTTTTATAATGATATCATTTTTCATCGAGTGGTAAAGGATTTTGTCATTCAAGCAGGAGATGGAACCGATTTAGGAAAAAGTGCAGAAACCATTAAGGGAGAGTTCAGCGCAAACGGTGTGGAAAACAACTTAAAACATGAACGAGGTGTAGTATCTATGGCAAGAACAGGTGTTATGGATAGTGCGAGTAGTCAGTTCTTTATTATGTTAAAAGATAACGCTAGTTTAGATGGTCAATATGCAGCGTTTGGGCGTGTGATTGCAGGGCTTGATGTTGTAGATTCGATTGGAAAAGTGCTAACAGATAAAAACGATAAACCAATTAAAGATATAAAAATAAAAAGAGTAGAATTTATAAGAGTGGTGAGTGAAGATGAATAGAGAAGAATTAGCAAATTTAATATTTCCGGGATTAACAAAAACAATAGCAGATTATGAGGCGATGTACCCAGAAAGAAATTTAGGAGAGAATGCACGCGTTACAAGATTTGCGCCAAGTCCAACTGGATTTATGCACATTGGGCATATGCTTGGATGTGTAATTGATTATGTATTGGCTAGGCAAAGTGAAGGTGTTTTTTATATTCGGAATGAAGATACCGATACGTCCCGTACAGTAGAAGGGGCAGTAGAGTATATCAGACATGTTTTAGAACATTATGACATGAATCCAGATGAATACGAATATCGTGATACAAATGAGACCAAAGGAAATTATGGACCTTATATTCAATCAGAGCGAAAAGAAATTTACCATACTTTTATTAAACATTTAATTTTAGAAGGAAAAGCGTATCCTTGTTTTTTAACCGCAGAAGAAATGGATTCGATTCGTGAGGGACAAGCTAGAGATAAAAGAAGAATTGGTATTTATGGAAGATACGCTAAATATCGTGATTTACCAGTAGAAGAAGCCATTAAAAAAATAAAAAATGGAGATGCGTTTACGATTCGTTTAAAAAGTAGTGGAGACTTTAATCGTAAGTTTAAATTCAATGATTTAGTAAATGGAGAAATGGAGTTTCCTGAAAATGATATTGATATTCCGATTATGAAAAGTAAAGATGGACTGCCAACTTATCATTTTGCTCATTTAGTGGATGATTATTTAATGCATACGACCCATGTTGTTCGTGGACAAGAGTGGGTAAGTTCTATTCCTATTCATTATGAGCTATTTAAAACATTTGGATTTAAGATGCCAAAGTATATTCATATTCCTTTAATTTTGAAAAAAGATGGCGAAAGTGTTAGAAAAATTTCAAAACGTTTAGACCCAGAAGCAAAAATGACTTATTATGAAGAAAAAGGTTATCCTCGTTTAGCTGTTATCGAAGCTGTTATGACTATAGCAAACTCTAATTACGAAGCATGGCGAGAGGGACATCCAGACGCTCATTTTACTGAATTTGCATTTTCTCCTAAAAAGATGAGTAGTAGTGGTGCTTTATTTGATTTAGATAAACTAGATAATATTTCGAAAAATTACATTAGTCATTTGACAAAAGAAGAAGTATATGAAGGAGTACTTGCTTGGAGTAAAATATATGATGAAGAATTTTCGAAGATTTTAGAGAGTTACAAAGATTACTCTATGCAAATTTATAATATCGAAAGAGGCGGTAAGAAACCAAGAAAAGATTATACATATTATAGTGAAATTAAAGAAAAAACTTGGTATATGTATGATGAGTATTTTAAAGGTGTTACTTATGATTTTGGAGCGTTTTCAAAAGAAGAAGTAAAAGAAATATTGGATTTATATATAAGTACTTATTACAACGAAGAAGATACCCAAGAAGAATGGTTTAATCGCATTAAAGAAATGTGTAATGCTTTAGGGTATGCAACAGATATGAAGGATTTTAAAGCAAATCCTGAAAAGTATAAGGGAAGTGTTGTTGATGTTACGAATATCATACGTATTGCACTAACTACTCTTACTACAACACCAAATCTATATGACATTATGCAAATTCTTGGGCGTGAGCGAATCGAAAAACGTTTTTCTATGATTTAAAAATTCACATTTTTAGTGAATTTTTTCTTTTTTGGAGAATTATTTAAAAAATTTGTAAGAAATACATGCATATTTACTATCTTTTTTTCATATTTTTCGTTATAATAGCCGTAGTAAAAAGTGGTGGTGAAATTATGGCTCAAGGAAAGAAAAAGAGAAAGGTTGCAGACAAAAAAGTAAGTAGTAAAGGAATGAATAAAAGCGTTCAAAAAGTGGAGCCAAAAGAAAAGTCGGCTATTTTAAATGAGAAAAGGATAGAAGAAACGCCGATGGAAAAAAAGAGGATAGAAGTAAAAGAGGTAAAACAAAAGAAAGAATCTTCATCTAAAGTTAGTTCTACAAAATCAAAAACTACAAAAACTACTGGTTCTTCTAAAAAGACTACAACAACTTATAAAAAGAAAACTACACCAGTCAAGAAACAAACTTCAAGTGTAAAATTAGAAGAAAAGAAAAGAAATGTAGATCCAAAAGCAACAGATGCAAAAAATGAAAGAAAGAAAACGGTAAAAACTGAAAAAGTACCAGTAAAAAAGGAAACAAGTAAGAAAAAAACTTCCGTTACAGAGAAAAAGGAGATCTCTTCTAAAAAAACACCTATTAAGAAAAAGGTTGCAACTTCTAAAAAGAAAGCAACAAAAAAAGAAGAAAAAAAAGGAACTCCTAAGAAAAAAAATAATAGTAAAAAGATAAAGAAAGCTACAAAAGAGAAGGTAAAGAATCTTTTAACTAAGGAAACTTGGCAAGCATTGTTTACTAAAATTTTTCTTTTTTTCTCTATCTTTTTCAAAAATATCAAAAAAGGGGCTATTCACTTTTATGCCTTTTTAAAAATACAATTTGCAAAATTACAAAGAGGAGGAATTCGTTTTTGGGAATTCTTAAAAGTTTGTGGTAATCAATTTAAAAAGCAAAGTATACGTTTTTATAAATTTTTAAAAATACATTTTAAAGAATTTAGTGTAAAAGTTCAAAAATGGCGAAAGCGTTTTAAAGAACGGTTTTCACAATACCTAGAAAATAGAAAAATAAAAAGAGAAAATCATCAGGCTTTAAATAAAATTGTAAAAGAGAATAAAAAATCGATAAGGGAAGCTAAAAAATCCGAAATTGCAAAATTAGAAAAAACAAAAAAAGAAGAAATAAAAGAAACTGTTCTTCCAGAGAGTAAACAAAAAAAAGAAGGACATCCTATTCGTACTCTAATAATTTTAGGTACTTTAGTTGTTTTCACTTTAATAGGGCGAGGATTGCCTTATGGAACAAAACTATATCATTCAGAAGCATCAAATAAAGTAATCGATGTTCCTAAATTTACTCAATTAAAAGAAGAGTGTTGTAATTTTAGTGCAACGTTTACAAGTGTACGTAGTGCCTCCTCTTTAAAAAAAGAACTAGAACGTTTACTCGTTTCTTATCAAAAATTAGATTGTGATCATAAAGATTATTATTATAATCCGAAAGGGGATTATACCATAACAGAGTATACTATTAAAGAAGGGATTTTCTTTAATGAACTTAAAATCACTTATGGAATAGGAAATTCTTGTGATATTGATACTACTTTTAAAAAATTAGAATTATTAAGTGATGCTTTTTCAATAGAAGATGCCATTCGAGATGGAAATTATGTGATTTATGAAGGTAAAGTATACAATGAAGTTTCTTATGATCAATTTATGAAAGAAGTAGAAGGACATAATCCTAGTACTTTGCGCATTGTTACAACGACTGAAGAAAAAGATGTATTGGTAACAGATCTTGAGTATTTAAAAGATGGAAAGTTTAAAGTAACGCATGATAAAACTCGTGATAGACATTCTCATGAAAATTATATTATGGCCTATAAGTTTGACCATATTGGTGTTTATAAAAATAAATTTTATGCCTATAATGGTTCTTTAAATGATGTCACAGTCCATTCAAAAAATGCTTATTATTTGTTTGATTTATCAAAATGATTTAAATGAAAATAGGTTCATATCATTGATATGAACCTGTTTTATAATTTATATAATAGGAAAGTCATACTTATAAAAGAGTAATGAGATAACGTTTGCAAA
>CARMXJ010000050.1 GCA_949025205.1 uncultured Bacilli bacterium
CAAGTTTTGGGAGATTAAATTTATATCTTTACCTTTAAGTTGCTTCTAGTATAATATTAGAAATGAGATTAATAAATCTTTTTTCCGCATAAATATCAAGCCTCCTTCCTAATTAAGAAGTTGGCAAGTACCCAACAGTATAGTATTTCCTAAATGCATTATATAATAATGTCTCTTTTAACACAAGCAAACAGCCTGAATTTTATAAAATACTAGCAATATTTGGCAGCAACCAAATATTGCTTTTATGTTCCTATCTTTCCTTTCCATACTAACTAATGGTAAGGTGATAAAATGAAAAAAATGAAAATATGGATGATAACCATTTTGATGTTTATACCCAATATAGTCCTTGCTTATTCGAATCAAATTATAGTAGGAGGGCAAAATATTGGAATAAATATTCAAAGTGCTGGAGTCCTAGTAGTAGGATTCTATAAAGTAAATGGAAACGATGTAAAAAGTAATCCTGCCATCCAAATTGGAGACTATATAACAAAAGTAGGAACAACAGAAGTTTCCACAATTAACGAACTTACAAATGCTATCGAAACCAATATGCATGACAATGAAGTAGAACTAACCTTTAATAGAGAAGGGAAAGAACAAACAGCAACACTTTCTCTAGTAGAGCAAGATAAAGTTTTTAAAACAGGTCTCTATGTAAAAGATAGTATTACTGGAATTGGTACACTTACGTATATTGACCCCGAAAGCAAAATATTTGGTTCTTTAGGGCACGAAATTATCGAAGCAAACTCTAACAAAAGAATTGAAGTAAAAACAGGTTCAATATTTAATAGTGTCATTACAGGAATCAATAAAAGTAGTGATGGAAATCCAGGAGAAAAGAAAGCAAGTTTTAAAACCAACGAAGTGTATGGAACGATTTCTAAAAATACCCAATACGGTTTATTTGGAGATTACAAAGCAACCCTTCCCGATAATAAAAGAATGGAAGTAGCAAAACCAGAGGAAGTAAAAGTCGGAAAGGCAACAATTTTAACCGTATTAGAAGGTAGTGAAATAAAGGAATATGAAATCAATATAACCAAAATTAACGAATATAACAAAATTAAAAACATATCCTTTGAAATAACGGATAAAGAACTATTAGATAAAACAGGAGGAGTTGTCCAAGGAATGAGCGGAAGTCCGATTGTTCAAGAGGGTAAAATCATTGGTGCAGTAACCCATGTTATAGTAGACAACGTAAGAACAGGATATGGAATATTCATAACTACAATGTTAGAAGAAGGCGAAAACTAGAGCCTTTTTCTTTTTGCTGCAAAATAATATGTAAAATACGATATTTCGACATTTTTTTAAAATTTTATTTGTTATAACACCACTAGGTGATTTAATATGAAAAAATACATAAAAATAATTTTGTTTTCGTGTTCCATTGGTCTTTTATTAGCAGGTCTTTTTTTCTTCAACGTAAAAGAAAAGGCAAATGCACAGCAAAAAATAAGTGTATACGCTTACCAAGTTGGAGTATTTAAAAATTTAGAAAATGCAAAAAACTTCCAAATGCGTTATACCACTTCTAAAATTGTGTATGATAAAGAATATTATCGCGTTTTTATCGGCGTTACCATGTCAAACAAAGAAATTTTAAGTGCTTTATATGACAAGAAAAATTATACCTACTTTATAAAAGAGTTAGACTTGCCAAACGAAATAATGTTAGAAATTGAAAAATACGATGCATTGCTTCTAAAAACAAAAGAAGAAAACCAAGAAGCAGTCTTAAAAAATATGTTAGAAAGTCTGCCAAATGAACTATAAAATCAAAGATTTACCACTAGATGAAAGACCTCGCGAAAAACTAAAAGAAAAAGGAGCAGAAAATTTATCTAACGAAGAGTTAATTGCCATACTTTTAAGAACTGGAAATAAAACAGAATCGGTAAAAGATTTAGCCATCCGGATTACCAAAGATTTAGAAAACATTCAAGAATTAAACACCATTACGTATGGAGATTTAATCAAAATAAAAGGAATTAAAGAAGCAAAAGCCTTAACCCTTCTTGCCTCCATTGAACTTGGAAAACGTCTTACCACTCCTAGAAATCAAAAGAAAAAGAAAGTAACCACCGCCGAAGATTTATACGAAACATTTCGCATAAAAACAATGAACTTAAAACAAGAAAAATTATTTGCAGTTTTTCTAAATACCAAAAACGAAATTTTAAAATACGAAACTATTTTTATTGGTACCCAAAACAAAAGCGTAACCCATCCAAGAGAAATTTTTAATGCAGCGATTAAAAACAGTGCCGTAAAAATTATTCTTTTGCATAACCATCCAACCGGTGATGTAACCCCAAGCCAAGAAGACATAGCCTTTACAAATAACATAAAAGAAATTGGGAATCTGATGCAAATTCCTTTAATTGACCATATCATTATCGGCGAAAATACTTTTTTTAGTTTTTTTGACCATCAAATGCTTTAAAAAAACAAAAATACTCCATACTATAAATAGGTGAAGCGTATGACCAAGAAGGGAAAAATTCTAATTTATTCTTTGCTTATCGTTTGCTTTCTTTTAAAAGAAGAAATTTATGCTTTTTTTTATAAGGCAAGTTTCATAAGAGAAACCAATGCTTCTATAAAAGAAGTAGAACAAGAAGAATTAGAAGAAAAATACCAAGAATTACTAACTGCCTATGGATATGACGACCAAACCACGTACCATTTGGAACACTCCAAAATTTTATATCGTGACATCTATAAACTAGAAAACCAAATGACAATATACAAAGGAAGCGAAGATGGTCTAGAAGAAAAGAATTTGGTAATAAACGAAAATGGATTAGTGGGAATTATCTCCAAAATAAATAAAAACAGTAGCATCGTCGACTTATTATGTAACGAATCTTTAAATCTCTCAGTCAAAATAAATAACGAATATGGTATCTTAAAATACAAAAACAAAGAATTTATAGTGGAAGGAATCAATAACAAAGGAGTAGTAGAAGTAGGAGACAAAATAACCACCAGTGATATCTCTTTATATCCCGAAAATGTACTCATTGGAACCGTGAGCGAAATCGATTTAGACAATTATGAAATCGAAAAAAGAATAAAAGTCACTCCTGTTGTAGATTTTAACAATTTAAAATATGTAAGTGTTATCACTTTCCTTCGAGGTGAATCATGATACTTCTTTACTTTTTACTAGATATTTGTTTTTATAACTTTACTATATTTCAAACCCATCTTTTTTTAATCCCTTTAGTAGAAAAAGAACACCACTTTTTAGAATTTCTTTTTTATGGAGTCCTCTTAAATGCGCTTTTAAATTTTTCTTGGAAGTTTCTATGCCTTTTGCTTCTTCTTTACCTTATTCGTACACACATAAAAATAAAAATGCCTGATTTTAAACGTGTTTTTCTATGTTTTGGTCTTCTTTATCTTTTCTTTTTTCTATTTTCTTTTTTGTTGTATCAAAAAATAACTACAAATCTCTTAGGCTTTTTCATGACCATTTTCTTTTTATTCTTTAGTTATAAATTTACAAAAAAAGCATAGTATTTCATAGGTGATACTTATGGATAATGCCGTATTAGAAGCACAAAATCGTATTAAAAATAAACGCACTCTTTTAGTAAAAAACAAAAAACCAGTAAAATTAAAACCATCCAAGTACATAACAAATCTCTTTACTAGAACCCTAATTAGTGTCATTCTAATTCTTTTATGTGCTATTTTTATCAATATAAGTGATGCTAACCTTTTGACATTTAAAAATCATTTCTTTAACGAGACACTTGCCTTTACCACCATTCATAATTTCTACACCAAATACTTTGGAGAAATAGTGCCGGAAAACCTAAACAAAACAGCACCAGTGTTTGAAAATACTAGAAGCTATACCAATATAGAAGAGGTCAACGATTCTTATAAACTGACCCTAAGTTCCAATACATTTTCCTTCTTAGAAAGCGGAGTGGTTGTCTTTTTAGGAGAAAAAGAAGGTCTTGGTAAAACTATGATAGTGCAAGGAATTGATGGCGTAGATATCTGGTATTCTAATTTAGAAAACTACAACGTAACAATGTATGACTATGTAGAAAAAGAAGGAATCGTAGGAGAATTCAAAGACAAAAATGTCATTTTAACGTTTATGGAAAACGGAAATTATATTGATTATGAAAAATATCTTTCCTAAATTTAAAATAAACAGTGCAACCTATTTTCTTTTTCTAACGTTTTTATCAACTGGATTTATAAAAAACATTTTGCTTATCTTTTTAATTGTAATTGTTCATGAACTAGGGCACATCTTCTTTCTAAAAATCTTTCATTACGAAATTGAAAAAGTAGAAATATTTCCTTTTGGAGGGCTTACGACCACGAATAAATACATAAACTCTCCCATAAACAAAGATATTCTGATTTATTTAGGGGGTGTTCTATTTCAAGTTCTTCTGTTCATTATTTTTACTTTTCTATATCAAAATACAAGCATGCATGAAAATACCTATACTCTTTTTTTAAGGTATAACAAAAGCATTTTGTTCTTTAACTTACTTCCTATTAAATCATTAGATGGGGGAGAACTCTTTTTATTATTTCTCCAAAAATTTATTTCCTTTGAAAAATCCCTTATTATGGGGAGTTTTACCTCTTTTTTCTTTTTACTTCTTTTTGTTCTTTACAATGTAAAAAGCAATTTAAACAACTATGTCATCGTAGGGTTCCTTCTTTACAAAACCATTGACTTCTTTAAAAAGAAAAAGTATATCGAACATAAATTTTTGTTAGAACGTTACATGCATGTCTTGCCTTATAAAAAAATAGAACACAATCATGTGCAAGATATAAGCATTTTAAAAAAAGAAACACTTCATTTTTTTAAAGACCAAGAAAAATACTTACACGAACGCGAAATATTAAAGAGAAAATTTGACATTCATACGTTTCTTTGATAGAATTTAGGATGTTTGAAAGGGCTTTCCTTTCTAAACCGCATAGAAAAGGTTAAAAACTAGAAGCTAGTACCTTAATAGCGTGTCTTAAAATAATAAAGGAGGTAAGAAATGAAAGCTATATTCGTTACAGGTGGAAAACAATATTATGTACAAGAAGGCGATACAGTTTATGTTGAAAAACTAAACAACGAAGTTGGAAGTGAAGTTGTCTTTACCGATGTTTTATTTGTAGATGGTAAAGCGGGAACACCTTACGTTAAAGGTGCAAAAGTAACATGTACAGTAGAAAAACATGGAAGACAAAAAAAGATTGTTGTTTTCAAATACAAACCTAAAAAGAAATATCGTAATAAACAAGGTCATAGACAACCTTATACAAAACTAGTAGTTAAAAAAATAGAAGCAAAATAAGTATGATAAAAGTAGATATCTCAAAGAAAAATAAAAAAATAGAAAATGTAGAAGTAACCGGACATGCTGGATATGCCGAATATGGACATGATATTGTATGCAGTGCCGTATCAAGTATTATCACAACAACTGTAAATGGAATTTTGTCTTTTAATGAAACCATAAAAGTAAAAGATGATGGAAAAATACTGACAATCACAGTGCTAGAGCATGATAGAGTTACAGATACATTGCTAGAAAATATGATAAATTTATTAAAAGAGATAGAAAGTCAATACAAAAAAAATATAAGTGTAAGAACGGAAGGTGAATAACGAATGCTAAAATTTATGTTAAATCTTCAACGTTTTGCCCACAAAAAAGGACAATCTTCTACAGACAACGGAAGAGATTCTCGTGGGCGTAGATTAGGAGCCAAAGCAAGCGATGGTGAATTTGTTTCTGCTGGTTCTATAATTTATCGCCAAAGAGGAACAAAAATTTATCCTGGAACAAACGTTGGAATGGGAAAAGACCATACTCTATTTGCCAAAATAGATGGTGTTGTAAAATTCGAAAGATTAGGAAGAGACAAAAAGAAAGCAAGCGTTTACGAAAAGTAATCGCTTTTTTAAAGTATTAAAATATGGTATAGTAAACATAAGGGAGAGTGAAGTTACAATATGGAAATAAAGAAACAATTTTATTTGTATTTTGAAAAAGTAATAGAACATGAATTAAAATTAGTACGAAATGAATTCAATCTTAAAACTTTAAAAGATTGGAATAACTTTAAAAAAAATATTCAAACTTTATATAATGATTTTTCTGGAGCAATTAATGCACTGAACGAAGATGCAATTGATAGTATCGCTGTAACAAATCGTTTAAAATACATGGAGCGTTTAATAAATTGCATAAAGGAACTTGAGTCTCATTTTAATAATCAAGCAATCGAGAACCATTTACCAAAAATAATGCAAAATCTAGCAACTTTATGCGAATATAATTATAAAAAATCTGGATTAAGAGAAATATTAGAGCAAAATGAATTTGATAACGATTTTAAAAAGAAAAATCCAAATGAAAAGGATGTAGAAGTAGAAGATAATTATGGTCATACATTTAGGATTCGTGGTATTTATCAAGAAGAATTTACTACGCTAGTGAAAGAATTAAAAGAATTGAGACCCAATTATAACATAGCAGCTGCTTTCATTTCGGGAACCAGCACTTCTTCTCAAGCAATAGCAAATTCTAAGAATATTGAAACATCTGAAAGAAAAATAGAAGCACATGAGCAAAATATGCTTGCAGGAAATATTAAGTTAACAAATAAAAAGGATTGGGACTTATTTAAAACAGAAGTACTTACTTTAGCAACAGAATATACTACGACACTTGCAAAACTAACAACGGCTAAAATTGTATGGGCTAGAGATGATCTACAATATTATATTTCTTTACTTTCAAAAATCGTAACAACTATGGAAGGAAAATATAAAGAGGAAGACATAGAAATTTACTTACCCGTTATTGAGAAAAACATTAAAACTTTATGTTTTTGGAATTATTGTACAACCCAAATGTATGAAATGATAAAAAGAACAAAAATGGCAAAACTAGATAGTAGTGAAACTTGTATAATTGGAGGCTATGAAGTTGCTTTAAGATATAAAGCAAGGTTCGAAGAACTTTTAATGAAACAAAAACAATTGCAAGTACAATTTGAAGAGGCCATTCAATTTGTTTTTGGTGATAAAAAAGAATTGGAAAAATTTGAAAAATCCATAAAAAATTATAGTGGCAGTAAAAGATAAAAGTTTCTATTTAAAAACAAATAAAAAAGAGGTGTTAATATGTTCGTAGATGAAACAACGATAAAATTAATTGCAGGAAAAGGAGGAGACGGATGCACTTCTTTTCGTCGTGAAAAATACATTCCAATGGGAGGACCAGATGGAGGCAATGGTGGAAAAGGTGGAGACATCATTTTTGAAGCGGATAAGAGTCTAAAAACCTTGATTGATTTACGTTATAAAAAAATTGTTAAAGCAGACAAAGGAGTAAACGGAAAAGGAAGTACTAGAAATGGTGCCAACGCAGAAGATATTATTTTAAAAGTACCAGAAGGAACTACCATTTATAACGCCGATAATAATCTAATCCTTGCCGATTTAACGAAGGACAAAGAACGAGTTGTAATTGCCCATGGGGGTCGTGGCGGCCGTGGAAACAAAGCCTTTGCCACCCATAACGAACCTGCTCCAAAATTTAGTGAACTAGGTTGCCCTGGAGAAGAAGTAGTAGTTCACTGCGAATTAAAAGTAATGGCAGACGTCGGTTTAATTGGGATGCCAAGCGTAGGAAAAAGCACCATTTTAAGTTTGATTAGCGCTGCAAAACCAAAAATAGGAGCGTATCACTTTACAACACTTAACCCAAACCTAGGAGTTGTAAAACTAAAAGACGAAAGAACATTTGTAATGGCAGACTTACCGGGTTTAATTGAAGGAGCACATGAGGGAAGTGGCTTAGGTCTTAAATTTTTACGCCATGCCATGCGTACAAAAATACTAGCTCATGTAATTGACATGGGTTCCTTTGAAGGACGAGACCCTATAGAAGATTACCAAAAAATAAGAACAGAAATTGAAAGCTATAGTGATAAATTAAAAAATAAAAAGGAAATTGTAATTGCCAATAAAATGGATTTAGCGCCTGCATTAGAAAATGTAGAAAAATTTAAAAAAGCTTATCCAAATGTAGCTGTTTTTGAAATAAGTGCTTTAAATAACGAAGGATTTGAAAGTCTTTTAATCCATTTAGCAAATTTACTAGAAACTTTACCCAAAGAAGACATTTACGAAGAACAAGATTACGAAAGCTATGTCATTTATAAATTTCAAAACGAACGCCCTTATACCATCCGAAAAGATAACGATGTATGGGTATTAGAAGGAGAAGAAATAGAAAAGTTATTTAAAATGACAAGATTCACGGAAGAAGAAGCTGTTTTGCGTTTTGCTAGAAAATTAAAAGGTATGGGAGTAGAAGAAGAATTAAAACGAATAGGTGCCAAACGTGGAGATGATGTACAAATATTAGACTACATCTTCGAATTCAAAGAATAATTTATCTCCTATATTTAGATTTTGACTTGTATTTTTAGGAAGTTCCAAAATACTTGTCTTTTTTATTGGCAATTGGATTTTAATAATTTTATTTTTAGAAACATTTCGTTCTACAAAAACAATCTCATTTTTGTCATTTAAACCAACTACATCAATATCTTCTTTCATAAAAAAAGTATGAATACTATTACATTTTGGAAACAACATTCCAAACGAAATATTCGTTTTTCCCATGAGTCCATACAGACGCTCACGAAAAGAGAGCGCTTCTACTATTTTTATGTAACATCCATTTAATAAAAGTTTCACAATATCACCTAATTAATCATATCACGAGAAAATTAAAAAAATGAATTAAAAATTGCCAAACGAACAAAAATATGTTACATTCTTAACAACAAGGAGGAATTTTAATGTTTAATGAAAGAGAATTTATGAACTATATTGAAAATTGTTTCATAGACCCCGAAATAGGTTTGTTAATAAAGACGACTAATTATACTTATGGATTAGAAATATGGGAAATGGCAAAAACAGAAAGAAAGTTTAAGGATGCGTTGGTAAACTATATCATTTCCAGTGGAAAAAACGCCTTAAAAGAAGAAAATCGTCCCATTACCACTGAAAATATGAAAAAGGCATTAACCCCTCAAATGGTTATAACATTAACCAGGGCATTTTATATGCCTTATGTTTTTAACAAAGAAAATAGACAAAAAAGTAAATAGATCATTTTTTGTTCAAATTCAAACGAGAATAATAGAGTTGTTCGGAAACCTAAATTAAGCAATATCCAAATTATATAAAGCAC
>CARMXJ010000051.1 GCA_949025205.1 uncultured Bacilli bacterium
CGAGTATATCATCTTTTTTCTCTATTATCTATATATTTAACTTACCACTAGTATAATTATCATTTTATTAGTAGTCTCTTTAATGATTCTATCAATAAAAAAATAGTACTCAATCTGGCCAAAGATTAAGTACAAATCTAACAATTTAGGTAAGTACTCAACTCAGCTTAGTTAAGTATTTCCTTTTTTATTTTATGCAATTTTTGTTGCTATATTTATTATATATCATAAAAAAGCATTTTTGACAACTTCTATTTCATAAATTTTAGTATTAACGTCCAAAGTATATTTTGTGTTTTCAAAGTTTATCACAAACAATACAGTTTCCATCTGGTTGTTTTTCTTCTATAATACAACGTGATTTTAAACTTGTTTCCTCTTTAATTTTTTTATATGAAATTGATTTCTTTTCCTCCTAATAAGAAGAAACTCAACATACGATGAAACCGGATAATTTAGCTATAATTTCTCCTTTTAATACCCTAAAATATTACTAAATATTTTATCTATAAAATCTAGTTCTGATTACTCTTTTTTTTTAAATCTGCCTAAAATATAATTTTTTAAACCCATCTTTTCTGGCTCCATGATAGTGTTTTCTTGGTATAATTGCATCAAGTATGATTTTTCTAATTCTAATGCTTCACGATAAGATATTTTTTGTACTTCTATAGACATCATTTCTATATTGTTCAGTTCTTTTTGTTCTTTTATTTCATTTAATTCCGCTTTATTTTTTGTTAAAACTTGTACTAAATCTGCTATTTGTAAATTTAATTCTTCAATATATTTTTTGTATTTATTTTTTTCTTTTTTTAATCTTTTTGCTTCAAAAAAAGGTTGATCAGGAGAAATTGCAAGTAATCCTCCTATAAGAGTAACCGCTCCAGTACCTAGAAGTCCAGAATAAAAAAGAGTTTTAATTTCAATAATTCCTATTTGATATAAATGAATCTTAATAAAATATTCTAAAAAACATATATATAGTGGAATCCCTATAAGAGCTATAATAAATTTCCAAATAAAGGATTTGCGTTTTTTAGCATTGTCTACTATTTTTTTATTTGTATCTTCTAGTCTTCCTTCTAAAGAAACTCTATTTGATTTAAGAGTTAAATAATCACTCTCTAATTCTTTCACAATATCTTCTTTTATTAAAACTTCTTCTATATTGTCTTGATATTCTCTTGAGTCCATCGTTCCTTTTTCATTAGAAACGATAACTCTTTTATTTTCTTTATCTACTAAAAAATTAATATTCATATTTTTTCACTCCAATGTTCCCTATTATACGTTAATTGTTATGCAAAAGTAAAGGGCATCAGTATTGACGCCCAAAGTATATTTTGTGTTTTCCAGGTTTGCCACAAACAATACAGTTTCCATCTGGTTGTTCTTCTTCTATAATACAGCGTGATTTTAAACCTGTTTCTTCTTTAATTTTATCTTCACAAGCCGTTTCTCCACACCAATTGATTTTTATAAATCCTGGTTGGTTATTGGCAATTGTTTTAAATTCTTCGTAAGTACTTGCTTCGTAAAGCATAGAGTTTCTTCTTTCTAGTGCTCTATTATAAAGATTTTCTTGAATTTCTTCTAGCAAGGTGCCTATTTTTTCTACTGCAACTTCAAGAGGGACTTCTATCTTTTCTAACGTATCTCTTCGAACTAGAGTTACTTTTCCAGCTTCTAAATCTCTTTTTCCTACTTCTAAACGAATGGGATATCCTTTTACTTCTGCTTCTGCAAATTTAAATCCTGGTGTTTTATCTGATGTATCGATTAGAGAAGTAATTTCTTTTTGGTTTAATTTTTCTTGGATTTCTAAAACCGTCTTTGTTACTTTTTCATCGTTTCCGATTGGAATTAACATTACTTTTGTTGGAGCAATGTTTGGCGGCAAGACAAGACCGTGGTCATCTGAATGAGTCATAATAATGGCCCCAATCATTCTTGTTGTTACGCCCCAGCTGGTTTGGTAAGGATTTACCAGTTTGTTTTCTCTATTTAAAAATTCAATTCCAAAAGATGCGGCAAAGCCATTTCCAAAATAATGACTCGTTCCGTTTTGAAGGGCTACTCCATCATACATCATTGCTTCGATGGTATATGTTTCTTCTGCCCCTGCAAATTTTTCTTTTTCGGTTTTTCTTCCGGTGATTACAGGAAGAGCTAAATACTTTCTTTGAAAGTCTTCGTAAACTTTAAACATTTTTCTGGTTTCTTCTCTGGCTTCCTTTTCTGTTTCATGCATTGTATGTCCTTCTTGCCATAGAATTTCTCTACTTCTTAAGAAAGGACGAGTTGTTTTCTCCCAACGGACAATGGTACACCATTGGTTATACAAAAGGGGTAAATCACGATATGATTTTATAATTTTTTTAAAGTGGTCACAAAACAATACTTCGCTTGTAGGACGCACACACATTCTTTCTTCTAGTAATTCAGAACCACCATGTGTTACCCAAGCAACTTCGGGTGCAAAACCTTTAACATGTTCTTTTTCGACATTTAACAAACTTTCAGGAATAAACATGGGCATTTGTAAATTAACGTGTCCTAGTCTTTTAAATTCTTTATCTAAAATACTTTGGATGTTTTCCCAAATCGCATAGCCATAAGGTCTTATTATCATGCTTCCTTTTACAGAAGAGTAATCTACTAAATCAGCTTTTTTTACAACATCGGTATACCATTGTGCAAAATCTTCGTCGCGACTGGTAATCTCTTTTACTAATTTTGCCATAAGTAACTCCTAGTTGTTTTCTTCTTCAATTGAGAAATCTACTAATTCCCCATTTTCTTTTAAAATTTTGTTTACTTTTTCGGTGGCAGTATTTAATTTGTCACTACAAAATTTGACTAATTTCATCGCTTCGGTATATTTATCGATAGCACGTTCTAATTCTGTACTTCCACTTTCTAATTCTTGTACAATTTTTTCTAAATTTTCTAATGCTTGTTCAAAACTTAAATTTTCCATTCTTTTTTCTCCTTTACAACAGCGATTAATTCGCCTTTACTTAGTTTTATGTTTATTTTATCTTCAATATTAATTTCTTCTTTGTCTTTTATAATTTTTTCTTCTTTGGTTACTAAACTATATCCTTTATCGAGTATATTTAAGGGATTTACAAGTTTTAGGGTATTAATCATCATTTCTTCTTTATGTTTGTTTTTTTCTAAAATATTTTTTATTAAGTTGGTTGCTTTTATTTTAGATGTTTCTAAACTGACTCTATCTTTTTCATACATCCGTAAAGGTTCTTTTAATATCGAGTTATTTTTTAAAAGAAGCAATGCATTTTCACTTTCTGCTAATTTGTTTTTGATTTGTTTAGTAGCTTGTTCAAGTAAACTATCTAATTTTTGTTCTTTTAATTCATACAAAGCCATCGGATTTTTTAAAATAAAGTTATTTTTTAAATGGTCTAGTTTTGTATTTTTATGTTTTATGGTATTTTCCATGTATGTTTTTAAACGACTTTTCTTTTCGTTTATATAGTATAATGTATCAAGCTTGGTCGGGACTGCCATTTCTGCTGCACCAGTAGGTGTCGGGGCTCTTAGGTCTGCAACAAAGTCGGCGATGGTAAAATCCACTTCGTGCCCTACCGCACTAATTATGGGAATTTTCGATGCAAATATCGCACGTGCTACTATTTCTTCATTAAAAGCCCATAAGTCTTCAATGGAACCTCCCCCACGACCACAGATAATGACATCTAAATCAAATTCGTTTGCTTTTTTTATCTGGCGAACAATTTCTGGGGCAGCGGATGCTCCTTGAACAAGAGATGGAAATAAAATGGTTTCACAGATAGGATACCTTCTTTTAATGGTACTTAAAATATCTCTTATTGCTGCTCCTGTGGATGCGGTGATGATTCCAATTCTTTTCGGGTATTTCGGGATTGGCTTTTTATATCTTTTATCAAACAACCCTTCACTTGCTAATTTTTTCTTTAATTTTTCATATTCGATGTATAAGTTGCCAATGCCATCCATTTCCATTTTTTCGACATAGATTTGGTAAGTCCCTTGAGCTGGGTAGCAAGAAATACGTCCTGTTACTAAAACATTCATGCCATCTTCTGGTTTAAACTGTAAGGATAAAGCATTATTATAAAACATGACAGCACTTATTCTTGAAGTTTCATCTTTTAACGTGAAATACAAGTGACCTCTGGTGTGGTTTTTAAAGTTTGAGATTTCTCCTCGTAAATAGATTCTACGAAGAAAAGTATTTTCCTCAAACATGGTTTTGATATATTCGTTTAAATCACTTATTTTTAGGTATTTTTCTTCCGTAGCAATCATACGTTTCCCTACTTTCTTTTATTCTCTAATCATTTTATCTAATACAGCGTTAATGATTTTTCGAACGGCATCATCGCTGTATTTTTTGGATAGTTCAACCGCTTCGTTAATTACGACAATTTCTGGAGTATCTGTGTATTTTATTTCAAAAAGAGCAATCCGCAAAATAGAGGCGCCGGTTTTATCTAGTCTATCGATAGTCCAATCTTTGATATATTGATTGGCTAGGGTATCTAATTCGTTTTCATGGGTAATGACTCCATAGACAATGTCTTTTACAAATTCGTTTTCAATTTCTATATTGTCTTTGATAATTTCTTCTACATCTACTTCTATTTTGTTTTCTTTTAGCAAGTTGTATTGGTAAAGAATAATCATACATTTTTCTCTTAATTCACTTCTTTTTAGTGTCATAAAAATCACCATACCTATTATATCATAACAAACATGAAAAACCTAGTTAAAAACTAGGCTTCTTTATTACTTGCATTTTCTTCTTACAGGTGTTAGTGTTTCACTTTTTTCTTCTAAGGATTCATAAATTTCAGGTAAGTGATAAAGCAAACTTTCTTCTCTTCTTTCTTTTTGAATGATAATGGTATCTTTTTTAAAAATTTTGTTCCACCAATTTTCAAAAGCATTGGTCCTTGTTTCTTCTACGGAACGAATTTCTAATCGTTCTGTTTTATTTAGAGACATTTTTTCTTTTGGTTTTGCCTTTACAGTTTTAGAATATATATCTATCATAATTCCTTCTTTTGATTTGTGATAACTAAAAACGGGTATCTCTAGATTCATTTCTTGGTATTCTTTTATCATAAACGCATCTTCTTTAGTTACTAGATAGTTTTCAGCTGTATCTCCATTAAAATCGATTCGAAACAAAATGCCCCCTTTGGAGTTATTTTTCATAATTAAATGGTTTTTGTTGTCTAAAAATATATAGTATTCTGTATTTCCAAACTCTATGTATACATTTTCTTTTCCCTTTTCATTTGTACGTCTAACTTTCATTTCTAAGGGTGAAAATTCTACTCTTTTAAAAATACCCTTTATATTTTTTTCTAAAAAGTACCCAAGGATTATTTTGATTTGCTGAAATTCTATTTTCTTATTTTCCTCTGCAATTTGAGGTGTAAAAATTTTTGTTAATGCATCTACAAGTTGCATTTAAATTCTCCTTTCTTATTTCTTTTTTATTAATTCTTTTAATTCATATAATTTGTTGATGGCCTCGATAGGTGTCATATATACTGGGTCAACGTTTTCTAAAAATTCTTTTATAGGGTCCACTTCTTTCTTCTCTTTAAAGACCATTTCTAATTGAACATTTTCTTCTTTGTTCTTTTTCTTTTCTTGACTTTCGTAAAACGATAGGATTTCACTTGCTCGTTTGGTTAGTTCTTCTGGCATACCTGCGAGTTTCGCCACATGAATACCGTAAGATTTATCAACTGCCCCACTTTTAATTTTATGCAAAAAGGTAATCACCCCATTTTCTTCATGAGCTGATACATGAATGTTTTTGATGTTTGGCATTTCTTTTTCTAAAGAGGTAAGTTCATGGTAGTGGGTTGAGAATAACGTTTTGCATTTAATATTTTTATTTACGTATTCTAATATGGCTTGGGCAAGGCTCATACCATCGTAAGTGGCGGTTCCTCTTCCTAATTCATCAAAGAGAATTAAAGAATCTTCTGTAGCGTTTAAAATGGCATTTCTTGCTTCGTTCATTTCCACCATAAAGGTAGATTCTCCACTTACTAAATCATCACTTGCTCCAATACGGGTAAATATTTTATCCATAACGGGAATATTTGCGCTTACAGCTGGTACAAATGAACCCATTTGGGCCATTATAAGTATAATCGCTAGCTGACGCATGTAAGTGGATTTCCCGCTCATGTTTGGTCCTGTAATTAAAAGTGTATTGGTTTCTTTGTTCATTAGGCAATCGTTTGCTACATACGTATTGTTGCTTACCTTTTTTATAACAGGATGAAAACCTTCTTTGATATCAATTGTATGGGTATCATTTAACTGTGGCCTTACTAAATTATATTCTTCTGCACAAACAGCTAGACTTGCAATGGCATCTAATTCACTTATAATTTCTGCTGTATCTTTTAAAGCAATCAATTGTTTTTTTATCGTTTCTTTGATTTCCATAAACAAGTTGTATTCAAGTTCTATTATTTTTTCTTCGGCATTTAAAATCAGAGCTTCTTTTTCTTTTAGCTCGGGTGAAATAAACCGTTCACAGTTGGTAAGAGTTTGTCTGCGTTCCCAATTTAGATCAGCAGGTATTTCTTTTACTGCTCCTTTGCTTACTTCAATGTAATAACCAAATACCCGGTTGTAGCCTACTTTAAGTGTTTTTATCCCTGTACTTTCTTTTAATTTGGCTTCAAAATCCGCAATGAAAGTTTTACCACCACTTCTAATTTCTTTTAATTCGTCTAGTTCTTCGTTATATCCTTCTTTGATTAGAAAACCTTCTTTTAAAGTAACTGGAGGATTTTCATATATTGCTTTTTCTAATAATTCGTATAAGTCTAGGTGTTCGTTTATTTTGTAATCGAAATGCAGTACTTCTACTTTTTCTTTAATGGTTGGCAAAACTTTTAGACTGTTTTTTAGTTGCAAAAGGTCTCTTGCATTTACCGAGTTACAAGCAATTTTCCCACAAAGGCGTTCGATGTCGTATATTTCATACAAGCACTCACGAAGTTCATCTTTGGTTATAAAATTGTTATTTAGTTCGATAATTTTATCAAAGCGTTCGTTAATTTTTTCTTTGTCTTTTAAAGGATGCATCAAATAGTCTTTTAGTTTCCGACTTCCCATACTGGTTTTGGTTTTATCTAAAAGCCAAATAAGAGAATAGGTTCGTTCTTTTAGTCTTAAAGTTTCTACTAATTCTAAGTTACGAATGGTATGGGTATCCATTTCTAAGTAGTCATCTTTATTTATAACGTTTACTTGTTTGATGTGCGATACATCTTTTAACTCACGAACAATCAGATAATAAAGTAAATGTTTAATTCCTTCTTTAAAACGGATATCTTCTACACTCTCTATTAAATTTTCGTATCCTTCTTTTATAAAATCTTCTGAAATGGATACTTCAATACCATAGTTTCCTTTTAAAATACCAATCAGCTCTGTATCTACATTGTCTTTTAATAGAACTTCTTTGATTTTTAAATTTAAGATTTCGTTTAAAAGCTTTTCTTTTTTGTGCTCTACATTCATGATGTTTAAACTTCCGGTTGAAATATCTGCATAACATAAAACGTAGACAAATGAAAAGTCTAGAATACTTGCAATGTAGTTGTTGTCATGTTCACTTAAAAGTTCTGAATCGATAATAGTGCCTTTTGATACAACTTGAACAACTCCTCTTTTGACCATTCCTTTTGTGTTTTTTGGGTCTTCTAATTGCTCACAAATTGCTACTTTGTATCCTTTATTTACTAATTTTTCAATATAAGGTTTTACAGAATGAAAAGGAACCCCACACATTGGAATTCTTTCTTCTAACCCTGCATTTTTACTGGTTAATGTTAATTCCAGTTCACGAGAAGCGGTTTCGCCATCTTCAAAAAAGAGTTCATAAAAATCTCCTAAACGAAAAAATAAAAGTTCTTCTTGGTATTCTTCTTTTATATCATAATATTGTCGCATTCCTGGACTTAATTTTTCTTTGTCTACTTCACAACGTTTCATTAATCTTTCCACCTTTGGGTATTATATCATTTTTAAAAAAGAAAAAGAAGTGGGTTGCTTCAAAAATATTTTTCTTATTGTAACAGTTCAGACTTGAGGACATAGAAAAATGGGGGCTGTCCGGAAATTAAATGATTAATTTCTAGACAGTCTCTTTTCTTTTTGC
>CARMXJ010000052.1 GCA_949025205.1 uncultured Bacilli bacterium
ATTAAAAATAAGAGATATTTTTATTTATCTCTCATTTTAGCTGTGAATAGTAACGTTTTTTTGTTAAAATTGGTGTAAGTGATCTCTAATATTATTGTAATTGTAAAAAATTTACGTTATAATTGGTTTATAAAAATAGAGAGGACCAAGTAGATGAAAAAGATGAATTTTAATAGAAAAGGAAATACTTTAGAAGAAAATTCAAATGAAAAATTAGAACGTTTTATAAAAAAGAAAAAAGAAAAAAATATAATCATTGTCTCTATTATTGGAGTTGTTTTAGTTATAGGTGGAATTGTTTTATATCGAAGTTATGCTTTATACGAAGAAAAGCAAAATTTTGATGTTCTGCAAGGAAAAGTAGGGGATTTTCGATATGATGTAAAAATGGCCGTAACTGTTGATGGACAAACAGTTGATAAAATACCTGATAAAGGTTTGTATGATACAACTGTAACTTGTAACGGAACAGGACAAGGTACATGGGACTATATTACTTGGAATTTAACCCTTGCAGGATTTCAAACCGGAGAAAGATGTTTGCTTGCTTTTACTTCAAATCCTAATTTGAAAGAAGAAGATTTAATTGCCAATGGTGTAGCTTTAAGAAGAAATACGTACCGAGGAAAAAATATAACGAACTATTGGAATGGAACTGAAAAAGTTAATGGTAAAGATTTATATAAAATGATTAGTGATGGAACATTTGAAGATATCTATGTTGGAGATTATATCATCGATAACAATGAAAACAAATGGTTAATAGCAGATTTAGATAATTATTTATATACAGGAAATGATGGCTCCACTATGCTCACGAAACACCATGTAACAGTTATACCATCTAGTCTAATTATATCTGCTCCAATGAATAATACGGATACCACAGAAGGTGGATATGTAAATAGCAAAATGGTACAAGAAGTATTACCCAGCTATTTATCAACTTATGTCACACCAGCTTTTAAAGATCATGTATTGACTTATCAAAATCTATTAACTAAACATGTAATTGGTGAGAGAGTAAGTAGTTTTGGTGTGGTTGGTGATGGTGCATCAAGTCATTATGACTGGTATGACAGACAAATCGATTTAATGAGTGAAATGAATGTATTTGGAGCTCCTATATTTTCAGCTAGTGGATATGACACAGGAATTGATAATCGACAATATGCTATTTTTAGATTAAATCCATCTTTAATGACAAGTGATGGTGCAGGATACAGATTTAATTTTTGGCTAAAAAATGTGGTAAATTCTGAATATTTTGCTTTAGCAAGGTATCGTGGTTCTTCTGAATATATGCCCGCTTCTCAAGGACAAGGCGTTCGTCCTCGTTTCTTGATTGGATAAAAAATAATAGAAATGATTTTTTGATCATTTCTATTTTTCATTATCAAATAATAATCCTTTATAATATTTCCAAGCTAGAACTCTTAGTGCAACCCGGTTTACGAGTTCATCTGAAACAGTACCTTTATTTATAGCACTTTTTATTTCCTCAATGCCTTTTTGGTAATCTGTTGTAATAATTAAATCGTTTCCAGCAAGGAGTGCTTTTGTAGTGGCATTTTCAATAGAAGAGGTTGCACCCATTGCTAAGTCATCTGTAATGATAATTCCTGTAAAATCCAGGCGATTTCTTAAGACATTGTGAATACTAGGAGATAATGATGCCGGGTTTACATCATCAATGTTTGTGACAATATTGTGGCTTACTAGTACAGCCTCAGCTCCACTTTTAATTCCGGCATCAAATGGTAAGAAGTCATTGTTTATTAAAGATTCGTAGGTTCTATCATCTACCGAAGTAGAGGTGTGAGTATCTCTGTTGTTTCCATATCCTGGGAAATGTTTTAACGTATAAGAAACACTTGTTCCTTTACTGGCTTCGATTACTGTTTTAGCATAATTTGATGTTATTTCTGCATTTTCTCCAAGACTTCTTTCATACATATAATCTGTTTGACTAGTTGTAATATCTACTACTGGGGCTAAATTTAAATTGAGTCCTAAATTAGCTAAAATTTTGCTTTTTTCAATCGTGTCTTCTTTTATTTTTGTAAATCCACCATTTTTATATAATTCTTTGGAAGATTTAAAAGGTTCTGCAACTAAATTTGGGTTCGTACTAATACGATTTACTTTTCCGCCTTCTTCATCTACTGCTGTAAGAAGAGGAATTTTGCTATTGCTTTGCAATGTATTTATCATGGTTTTTACATCTGGAGTTGTTTTATTTTTAAAATCTTTTTCGAAGAAAACAAAACCACCTAGAGGGTATGTTTTTAAATCATTTACTGCTGTATCTTCATATCTTCCTAAAAACAACTGTCCGATTTTTTCTTCTAATGTTAATGTGTTTAATTTTTTAAAAGCTTTCTCATAGTAATCTTTAAATATTCCTTCATCACTCCATTCTACTGGGAGTTCTATTAAGGAACTATTTTTTGAAACTGTGTAGTTGGTAATGGTTGCACTTTGCTTGTTTCTTTCTTTTTCTAAAACGCCTAAGTATTCTAAAACAATATTATCTCCGATGCTTGCATTGACATTTTCCATATTAAAAGTATAAATTCCGTTGTTTTCATCTTGTATGGTTAGAGAACTTTTGCTCATTTCTAAAATTGTTCCACTTACGTTTTGTGTTTTTTTATCTTCTTCTTTTTTCTTACCCGTTAAGGTAAATAGGGGGATGCTTATTAATAAAGCAACTGCAATTATTCCGATTGCTATTTTTTTCTTTTCCATTTTTATCCTCTTTCTATTTATTGTATATTCAAAATTTTTGAAATTATAATTATTATAAGCTAATTTTTTGTAAATTAGAGAAAAAGTCTTTTTGAGGATAAGAATATTCCTTTAACTTTGCTTGTCATATCCTAAATATTTTGCTAAAATGTTTATAGTATAAGAGGTGTAGTATGGACGATAAAACATGTCTTTTTGATATTACTTTGTTTAAACAAGCACAATTAGAGTATACCATTAAACAAGTTTATCAAGCACTTTTAGAAAGAGGATATGACCCTGTAAATCAACTTGTGGGTTATTTAACGAGCGGAGATGTAGGCTATATATCCAATTATAAAAATGCACGTCAGATTATTCAAGAGATAGATCGTGAGCTTATCATTGCCTTTTTATTGGAGCAATATTTAAAATGAGATACTTAGGTTTAGATTTAGGAACAAAGACATTAGGTCTTGCGTTAAGCGATAAAACCAATACCATTTCTAGTCCTTATAAAACACTTCGTTTTAAAGAATATGAAGAACTTATAAAGGAATTAAAAGAGATTGTTTTAGAAAAACAAATAGACCGATTTATTTTGGGATATCCTAAAAATATGAACAATTCCTTAGGGTTTGCAGTAGAGCGAACCGAAAACTTTAAGAAAGTGTTAGAAGAGAATTTTGATTTGCCAATTATACTAATTGATGAAAGACTTTCCAGTGTGGAAGCAGAAAAATTATTAATCCGTACTGATACGAAACGAATGAAGAGAAAAGAAATTATAGATAGTTATGCTGCGAGTATTATATTAGATACATATTTAAAAGAAAGTAGGGAGTAAAGTGGATACAAAAAATAGTGTTTTTACAGCAAAAGATGATAAAGGAAAAACCACAACATATGAAATTATTTTTAAGTTTGATTCCGACCAAACCAAGAAAAGTTATGTGGTGTATACAGACCATGTAAAAGAAAAAGGACGTGAGCGGGTTTTTGCTAATATTTATGATAAAACAGGGAGAAGTAAAGAACTTGTTCCTATCGAAACAGAAGAAGAATGGAATACCATCGAGGCTTTTTTAAGTCAATTGGAAGGGCAAAAAAATGAAGAAACGAATTAGATTAAAAAAGAAAGTTGTTGTATTTTTTCTCCTTTTTCTTATCTTTATTTGTCTTCTTTTTGGACTTTATGGCTATAGTTTAAAAGGGGTAAGTACTACAAGTGAAGAAGTTGTTTTTGTGGTTCCCAACGGAGCTAGTAAAATCAATATTGCAACCCAATTAAAAGAAGCAGGATTAATTCGGAGTAAGTATTCCACATTGTTCTATTTATTTTTTAATAGTGATTTAAATTTGCAAGCTGGAACGTATCTTTTAAACCGAAATATGGATGTTACAACGATTTTGGAAAAAATTCATAAAGGGGATGTACATATAAATACGGTAACATTCACTTTTGTAGAAGGAAAGACAGTTTCGGATTTAGCCAGTGTCCTAGCAGATAAATTTCATTTTACAGAAAAAGAAGTAAAAGAAGTTTTAAATAATAAAGAATTTGTACAAAGAATGATCGAAAAATATGAATTTTTGACAGATGAAGTTTTAAATGGTAATATTTATTATGCACTGGAAGGTTATTTGTATCCCGATACTTATGAAGTATTGGAAGACTCTAGTATTGAAGATATCTTCATTAAAATGCTAGATAATACAAAAACAAAACTTGCAAGTTTGGATTTTGGAAATACAGAATATAGTATTCATGAAATTCTTACTATGGCTTCTATTGTAGAGCTTGAAGGTGCAAAAGAAAGTGACCGTCCTATGTTTGCACAGGTCATTTATAAAAGATTAGAAACTGGTATGACTTTAGGGATGGATACTACAACTTATTATGCAGCACAAAAATCACGTAGTGAAGGACTTACTATAAATGATTTAAATTTAATAAATCCATATAATACGAGAGGTACAAATAGTGCTATGGCTGGAAAGTTACCAGTAGGACCTATTGGTAATCCTTCTTTAAATGCAATAGAAGCCGTGTTGCATCCAAGTGATACAGATTATATTTATTTTGTTGCAAATACTTGTACAGGAGAAACGTTCTTTACGAAAGAATATACTGAGCATTTACAAAAGACTCGTGAATTAAAGAGTATTTGTGCAACAAACTAAGGAGAGAAGTTTTATGAAACAGTATATTTTAGAAATGGAACAATATGCTAAAGAAAAAAATGTTCCCATTATTGAAAAAGATTCGATTGCTTATATTATGAAATATATTAAAGCAAACAATGTAAAAAATATTTTAGAAATTGGAAGTGCTATTGGATATTCTGCTATTTTGATGGCATCTGCTAGCAAAGAAGTAAAAGTTACCACCATTGAACGAGATGAAATTCGTTATATGGAGTGTTTGAAAAACGTAAAAAAATGTGGCTTTGAAAAAGAAGTAAATGTAGTTTTTCAAGATGCACTTGAGGTAAACCTTACGGGTGTTACGTATGATTTGATTTTTATCGATGCGGCGAAAGGACAATATAAAAAATTCTTTGAAAAGTTCCAATATTTCTTAGCACCAGGTGGTGTTATTATTACGGATAATCTAAAATTTCATGGGTATGTTGGAAAAAAAGAAACCATTGATAGCAAGAATTTAAGAGGAATCGTTGATAAAATTGAAAGTTATGTCGAATTTTTAAAAACAAATGAAGAATTTGAAACAGAATTTATTGACATTGGAGATGGCATAAGTGTTAGTAGAAGAAAAGAAGACATCTAAGTCTTTTCTAGTTGTTGTAACAGATGAAGAATTTTTAAAATTGAAAGTTAAGTATATTAACTTTCTTTTTCCAATTAAGGGACTAAGTGTAGGATTTCCAAAAACTTTTTCTTTAGAGGAAATAACAGAAGAGCATGCCTATCTTTACATCAATCGGATTTTAGATACACAATCTCTTCAAAATTTAAAAGAAGTTTTGTTAAATATAAAGGATAATATTGTAGGAATTTGTTTTACAGATTTGGGTGTTTTAAATGTTTGCAAAGAACTAGGGTTATCTTTAGAGCTTATCTATATGCAAAACCATAATACAACCAATGTTTATTCCATCAATTACTATTTAGAATATGTGGATAGTGTTTTGTTAAGTACAGATATTACTAGGGAAGAAATATATACAATTTTAGATAAAAGTAAAAAAGCTTTAGTTGTTCCTTATTTTATGCTTATGGATGTGATGTATTCCAGAAGAAATCTGCTTTCTAATTTTGAGAGTGAGTTTGGTCTTCCTAAAAAACAAGAAGAAGTTTTGCATGAAGAAATATCCAATACAGACTTTTTAGCGGTTGAAAATGAATATGGAACGGTTTTGTATAATAAAACATTTATTGATTACCGTGATATTCATCTTGAAAATATAAAATATTTGTTTGTAAATCCTTTAGGGTTAGATAAAAAAACTTTGGAAAAAGTTTTAGCAGGAGAAGCGGTAGCTAATATTTCTAATACAGGATTTTTAGATAAAAAAACGTATTATCGTTTGAAAGAGGAATAGAAATGGATTATGTAGAATTACTAGCTCCAGCAGGAGATTTAGAAAGATTAAAAATCGCGTATCTATATGGTGCAGATGCTGTTTATTGTTCTGGAAAAAAATATGGACTTCGTGCAAATGCTTCTAATTTTACAATGGAAGAACTTGCAAGTGCTACAAACTATGCACATAGTTTAGGGAAGAAAATATATGTAACGGTGAATATTCTTTTTCATGAAGAAGAAGTGGATGGAATCGATGCTTATTTAAAAGATTTGGATAAAATAGGCATCGATGCTGTTATCGCAAGTGATATTTTGGTGATGAAGAAAGTACAAGAACTTAATCTTTCTTTTGAAGTGCATGTTTCTACCCAAGCAAGTATTTTAAATAGTGAAGCGGCTTTATTTTACAAAAGTTTAGGAGCGAAAAGACTTGTTTTAGCAAGAGAAGCGCATTTAAATGACATTAAGGAAATTAAAAAGGCGACAAACCTTGATTTAGAGTGCTTTATTCATGGCGCTATGTGTACAAGTTTTAGTGGGAGATGTGTTTTGTCTAATGTTTGTACAAATAGGGACTCCAATCGTGGAGGATGTGCCCAAATTTGTAGATGGACTTTTGGCATAGAAGATGTAGAAACTCCTTTTAGTATGACACCAAAAGATTTAAATTTAATAGAATATATAAGTAGTATGATAGATGCTGGTGTTAATTCTTTTAAAGTAGAAGGACGAATGCGAGGCATTTATTATATTGCTACAGTTATTTTGGTATATCGAAGAGTAATTGATAAAATTCTTATGCATAATTTAAGCAATGGCGAAGTACAATATTATTTAGATATCTTAAATCGGGTGGCGAACCGAGAATCAACGCCGCAATTTATTGATAAACTTCCAGGAAGTAAAGAACAATATTTTTTAGGAAGAGATGAAGTATCCAATCAAGACTTTTTAGGGTTAGTTTTACAATATGATGCAAAAAGTAAGATTGCTACCATTGAGCAAAGAAACTACTTTAAAGTAGGAGATGTAGTCGAGTTTTTTGGACCGTCTATAAAAACTTTTACTTATAAAATAGAAAAAATATACGATGAAAATGGCGATACCATTGGAATTGCCAATCATCCAAAAATGATTATTAAATTAAAAGTAGATACATGCTTAGAAAAATTTGACATGATGCGCATAAAAGTGTTTGACAAACAAGAGTATCTGTAGTATTCTTAAGACTGTATTTTTAGAAGGTGGATTTTTTATGAAACAAATTGAAAATATTATGCTAACAGCAGAAGGTTATTTAGAATTAGAACAAGAATTAAATATGTTAAAAACAGAAAAAAGACCTGAAGTAATTAAATCTTTAAAAGAAGCTAGAGCTTTAGGAGACTTATCTGAAAATAGTGATTATGATGCAGCTCGTAATGAACAAGCTCAACTAGAAGCACGTATTAAAGAATTGGAATTTAAGCTTGAACATTGTACTATTGCAGATGCAACGAAGAGTGATGTTGTTAATGTTGGAAATAAAGTTACCATTACTTATGAAGATGGCGATACAGAAGAGTACAAAATCGTAGGTTCTTTAGAAGCCGACCCGTTTGATAATAAAATTTCGAACGAAAGTCCTATTGGAAAAGCTATTATTGGTCATAAAAAGGGCGAAGTGGTGGAAGTTGTATCTCCTAATGGAAATTTTAGTGTAACGATTGCGAATATTGAATAGAGAAGTAGATTACTTCTTTTTTTTATGCTATACTAAAAATACAGAACAAAGGTAGGAAAGAGTATGAAAAAAGGATTTACGATAGTAGAGTTAATGACAACG
>CARMXJ010000053.1 GCA_949025205.1 uncultured Bacilli bacterium
ACGCGTGTATTGGATTTTCACCAACTAGATACATGCCATGCACGGCACACACAAAGAAGAAAAAAGTCTAATTTTTTCTTTTGGAATTAGGTTATAATTTTTAAATATATATTCAATTAACAAATTACATAATTCTGGATTTTTTATCTGGTTGCATTCATTTAAAAATTCAACAATTTCTTCTTCACTTAACCGTTCAAATAAGAGATCTAGAGCATTTAAAGATATCTGCTTACCTACTTTAATAAAATTAGATAAAACCTCTTGATATTTTGGATACTTTTGGATAAATAAAATGAGCTTTTCATAAAATACATCACCCAATATAGTTTCCCATTTTCTTACTATTATATCTATTATTTGCTCTTGTAGTCTTTCGTATTGTATCTGCATACAATTATCTAATAATTTAATAGCTTGCTCTTCTTTCAATTTTTCAAATAATTCTAAAACATTCCGACAATTTTCTTTCCCTGAAAACATAACGATTACTTTATTTAAATTTTTTACACTTTCAACAAACATAAATAATATTTCTTGATACTGTGGATATTTTATAGAAAATTCTATAAATTTATTATAAGTTGTATCCTCTAGCACCATATCCCACTTATTTAAAATGACACCTATAATATATTCTTGAAGTTTTTCACATTTTATTTGTAAACAGACATTCATAAATTTCAACATTTCGGACTCACTTAATATTTCAAAAAAGAAAATCAAAATATTCTTCTGCATTTGGTTAGCAATCTCTATAAACTTAAATATAATTTCTTGATAGTTAGGGTATTTTTGTATAAACGAAAATAATTTATTACATTTAGTATCTTGAATATACATATCATTTAACACTAAGCATTCTAAAATTTTACTTAAATTTTTTTGATTCTTATATTGAAAAAGATCGATCACTTTTTCATCACTAATGTCTTGTCCAAAAACAACATATGTAAAATCATATTTAGGATTACTATTCTTTAAAAAAGATAGAAGTTTATCTTCATGTTGAGGATATCGACATAAAAAACGAATACATCGAATCCATGAAGGATTAAAATATTGTTCCCAATTGGGATCTAATTTAGAAATGATTGTACAAAAATCCAGATGAAAATACCCATAACTATAAAATTCTTCGGTAAAACCATTTTCATCAAAGAAGCGACTTATATCAGTTAAATGGTTAAAATAAAAAAGTCTTGGACATTTAATAGTAGATTTTATTAAATTGGCATTCTTTGGTGTATAATGTTGCTCCCATTTACAATCAATATAGGAAAGCAGTTTGTTATAATCTTGATATTTTATATCTTCATAAAAAATAGGGGTTACTCCATTTTCATTGAAATAAGTATCAATTTTGGAAAAATACCCAACAAAAGAAAGAAAAGTTTCTTGTAAATCAGCTTTTAAGTCTTCATGTACTTGTTCTAATTTTTGTAAAACTTTAAAAAAGCCCTTATTACTTCCTTTTATTTGTTCTATATTGAAAATAAAAAACGGAAGTAATTTTTTTTCTAATTCTCTTTGATTTTTAGAGTCTATTACTTTTTTTATAAAAGAATGAATTACTTCTCCATTAAAAAAATTAGAATTAGGAATACCATTTGTAAATTGCTGTTCACAAAATGCGCTGCGTTTGTCACATCTTTGAATATATTCTTCCTTTTCAAACAGACCAGAAGCAGTCTGGAAGATTTCAACTAAAACTAAAACCATACTATCCATATTTAATAAATCAGACATATTTTTCCAATAATTAGCCATTTCATCTTGATTATCAATCTCTAATTCAGAAAAAATAGGAAATGCCTTTTTATCTCGATAAAAATAAGATGCAATATCATAAGCATTTTTGAGTTCTTCAAATCTTATTTGATAAAGTTTACTTGTTGTTTTTTTATCAATCAATCCTAAACAATTATAATATTTTTGCATTTCTATAGAGCGATTACCACAAATTAAAAAAGTAATTTTATCCTTATTTTTAAAAGGAACATACCCTAATTCTAAAAGGAAAGCAGCACAACTTTGATACATTCCCAAATATTCATTTTTATACGCCCTAAAATTTTCACAGAAAAACTTCTCTCCATATTTTTGAATATCTAAAGAATTCTGAATAATCTCTTTATATTCGGGAATTTTAATAATTTCACCCATAACCTCCAACTTAGGTGCCATAAATAAAGGATGTTCAAAATAGTTACTCGTGAGTTCACTATTTTTTAACGTCAAAAAAGAATTTATAAGTTCTCTTTCTATCTCTGAATTTTGCATCATTTTTTCGATAGAAATTCCTTTTTTCAATAATGAATTTATTGCTTCATAACTAAACTTTCCACAATATTTATTTGTTTCTACATCCCACTTTATCTCTTTTTGAGAACAATTCAATTTTGATAGAAATCGATGAGCATGCCATGTGATAACATAATTTAAAATTTTTTCATCTTCTAAATTTAACTTCTCAGAATTCATTAATTCTTTAAATTTCTCAATATCACGCATCTTATCAGATTCACTTAATTTTTTGACATAATTTTCAAATCTTTTGGCTTGAAAAGTATCTATTTTATCCTTTATATTTCTAAACATAACAAATCAACACTTTCTGACAACTGCAATCCAATTCATTATAACACAAGAACTTACGCCTTATAAAAATAACTATATCTTGCTAACAAATCGGTTTCTACTTCTCCGTACGTTTTATAAATGCCACTTGCATATTCCTTTTTAATAACATATTTAAAAGGAATAAAAATATTATGAGAGGAAAGCATTAAAGTAAGCAACACCCTTGCTGTTCTTTTATTTTCTTCTAAAAAAGGTTGTGTCCATAAAAAATCAAAATGAAATTCACTACATTTTTTTACAAACGAAACAGGTTCTTTTAAAGAAAGTACTTTAGAATATTGGTTAGTTAATACATCAATTTTTTGAGGAAGCTCCGTAAAATCAGGTACACTATAAAATTCGTTAGCATCTTTAATATCAATTTTACGAATGCCTCCATCTTCCATATCACTTTCCGATAAAAGTCCAACTTCTAAAAAAATTTCTCGAATTTTTTTACAAACAAACATAAAAGAATTTCCATTGCGAACATATCCATTCAACTTAAAATAATTTTGAATCACTTTAGAACAAGCATACATATCATCAACAATGCTAAAATAACTCTCTCCTTGATTTATCAAATGATTTATTATCTCTCGTAAAGATTTTTTTTTATTATAATAGGTATGTTTTTTTAAAGCCAAGTTCCATAATCCTTCTATATTCTCTTCTTTAAAAAGAGCTTCAAATTGTAAAAACAAAGAATGAATCTCGTTATTCAAAATATTTTTTTCTTTTTTTATATTTTCAATTTTTTTATCTATTTTTAATGCATATCTTTTAACAGCAGTCTTTTTAAAAAATTTATAAGTATGCTTTACTTCTATATCTTTTCCATGTTTAACCTTTTTCGTAACAATTTCAAGTGGTCCTTTATTTTTTAATTTATTTTGCTGTTCTTTCTTTGCTTTTCGAAGTTCCAAAATACGATTATCTTGTACCGCCATTTTTTCTAAAATACTTTCATATTCTCGTAAAAGCTTTTCTACTTTTTCTTTTACTTTGGTATATAAAAGAGAAGTAGTTCCTAAAGAGTTTCCATATTCCAAAACTTCTTGTAAATACTTTCCTTTGCCATTCACAAAATCATCCATCACTTTTTTTATTTTTTCACTACGAAGTATATTTAATTCTTTTAAAGTATGTTTCACTTCCCGATTTTGCAAACGAACTTCTATTATTTCATTAGAGTTTGCACCATATTCCAAATGATAAAAGCTAGCAATTAATTCTTCTAAAGAAGTACTTTCTATAATTTCTAACAACATATGCTTATAAAAAGAGAAAGCAGAAAATTTTTTTCTTTCTTGCAACAAAAAAGGAAACAAATCTTCTTTTGTAAATGAATATTTTCCAATCTCTTTTAAAATCGTATCTACTTCCATACCGCCAACTCCTGATTATAGAATACCACAATTCCATAAATTTTTGCACATTTAATGCACATTATTCACTTTTCA
The DNA here is from genome assembly GCA_949025205.1 of uncultured Bacilli bacterium. Classification (GTDB taxonomy): domain Bacteria; phylum Bacillota_I; class Bacilli_A; order RF39; family UBA660; genus MGBC108787. Next base: position 4,086 of record CARMXJ010000053.1, read on the forward strand.
TTTCAAATAAAATATTTCTTAGTTCCATTGCTCTTTCAAAATCTAGATTTTTTGCAGCATTCTTCATTTCCTCTTCTATCCGCTTCATGAATTGTTCTTTTTCCTTTTTACTCATCTTCACTTCTTTTTGTTTTGCTTCCTCTTCTCTACTATTACTTACAACTTCTTTTATTTCTTTTTCGATCGTTTTTGGAATGATGCCATGCTCTTTATTATAAGCTTCTTGTATTTCACGACGTCTTGCTGTTTCTTTAATGGCTATATCCATAGCTTCTGAAACAATATCTGCATACATAATGACATGTCCATTTGCATTTCTGGCCGCTCTACCAATCGTTTGAATAAGACTTCTGCTGCTTCTTAAAAAACCTTGTTTATCTGCATCCAAAATACAAATCAAACTCACTTCTGGAATATCAAGTCCTTCTCGTAATAAGTTAATTCCAACCACACAGTCATAGACACCCATACGAAGTTCTTGAATAATTTTAAGACGTTCCAAAGTTTTAATCTCACTATGCAAATAAGCCACTTTAATATTCATCTCTTTTAAATAATTTGTTAATTCTTCACTCATGCGTATCGTAAGAGTTGTAATTAAAACTCTCTCATTCTTTTCTTTACGAATATGTATTTCATTAATAATATCATCAATTTGTCCTTCGCTAGGTTTAACTTCAATCGTTGGGTCTAAAAGTCCCGTGGGTCTAATAATTTGCTCTATGTAAAGTCCATTAGTACGTTCAAGTTCATAATCTCCAGGGGTTGCGGATACATAAATAGCTTGGTTAATTTTTTCCTCAAATTCATCATATTTTAAGGGACGGTTATCCAATGCACTTGAAAGACGAAATCCATAATCCACAAGTGTTTGTTTACGCATTCTATCTCCATTATACATTCCTCTTACTTGTGGTAAAGTAACGTGTGATTCATCCACAACCAACAAAAAATCTTTCGGAAAAAAATCAATTAAACAAGTAGGAGTTTCTCCTTCTCCTCGCAAAGCAAGATGTCTAGAATAATTCTCAACACCACTACAAAATCCAGTTTCCCGAAGCATCTCGATATCGTATAGGGTTCGTTCACGTAGTCTTTGTTCTTCCAATAACTTATTTTGACTCTTTAATTCTTCCAAACGAACTGCAAGTTCTGCTTCAATTCTTTTAATGGCTTCTTGCATTTTTTCATCACTTGTAACGAAGTGACTTGCAGGAGTAATCGTAATAGATTTTTTATTTTGTATAATAGCTCCTGTTACAGGGTCAAAACTATAAATACGTTCTATTTCATCTCCAAATAATTCAATACGAATACCATTTGCATGTTCATTAACAGGAACAATGTCAATAACATCTCCACGTACTCTAAAGGTACCTCTATGAAAATCCATATCACTTCTCTCATAAGTCATATCCACTAACTTATTAATAATTGTATTTCTCTTTATTGTATCTCCAACTGTTAAAATAAGCATTTTGTTAATATACTCTTCTTTTTCACCAATACCATAAATACAAGACACACTAGAAACAACAATCGTATCTGGATTGTTAATTAGAGAAGCAGTAGCAGCATGTCTTAGTTCATCAATCTCATCATTAATCGAAGAATCCTTTTCGATGTAGGTGTCACTTGATGGTACATAAGCTTCCGGTTGATAGTAATCGTAGTATGATACAAAATACTCAACATGATTCTCAGGGAAAATTTCTTTTAATTCCGCATAAAGTTGTCCTGCAAGAGTTTTATTGTGTGCTAAAACAAGTGTTGGTTTATTCGTTCTTGCGATTACATTTGCGATTGTAAAAGTCTTACCAGTTCCTGTTGCACCCAGTAAAACCTGCTCTTTCTTGCCAACTCGTATTCCATCTACCAATTTATCTATTGCTTGTGGTTGGTCACCACTTGGTTTATATTTTGATACTAATTTGAACATTTTTTATCATTCTCCTTTATTGTATTATGACTATTATCAGCCAAGAAATTCGTATAATTTTCACAATTATTCGTGTAAATCAAACTATCATTTGTTAAAAAAATAGGCTTACACGAATCATACACAAATAAAAGTCACAAATTTCATTATCTAGACTAAATCATACAAAGTCAACATTAAACATATTTTTCGTTATATATATCGTTATTTTTAATAAACAAACTTCATAATTACTTTTTACATTTAAAATAAACATAATAAGAATGGTCTTTTTGCTCTGCATATTTTGGTTTTAATTTAATGATTTCATCAGTAGCATAAGATTCTTCAATACGTTCTAAATTAAATCCCGCATCAATTAAACCATTTATCAAATGTGACATATTTCTATGGTAGGTTTCTACACCATCTACAAACCAATGGCTTACTCTTTTACCTTCATTATTATAATCGCTTATTAAAAAATATTTTTTATCATTTATAATTACATAATTATTAGAATAATCATTTAATATTGCGCAAGAATCCATAGGATGCCCATAAGAGAAAATAAATCTTCCACTAGGGGCTAATAAATTATAAACCTTTTTACATAATCCATCATAATCTACAATATAGTGAATAGCAAGTGATGAAACAACCATATCGAATTTTTCTTCTAGTTTATCAATATCATTCATAGACATTACCTTGTATTCAATTTTATCGCTACTAGTATTCTTAATTGCTTCATTTATCATATTATTAGATAGATCTATTCCAATAACTTTTTTTGCTCCCATTTCAATTAGTTTTCTATCATGTTTACCAGTACCACAACCTAAATCTAATATTGATAAATTTTTTACATCACCAATTAATTTAAATAATTGTGGAATTTCAATTAATTCATTTGCACTTAAACTATTTCTTAAACTTTGGTATCCTTTAAAGAATTCTTTATTATCATATATATTTTGTTGTTTCATGCTTCATACTCTCCATAGATTATCTAACAACTGTAAAATTTTCTTTATTTATTTTTAACATTACTTATAAGTTTATTTTTATTTTCTTTTTCTAATTCTTTTAATGACTTTTTAGGGGTAGGTAAATCTTCTGGCATAGTTCCGCCATTCTTTTTTATAACTTCTCTAATATTTTTTCCAATGTTATAATGTACTGCATTTGCATTACTTTCACCTTGTATACTATCTCTTTTTAGTTTTGCCTCAGTCTGTGTAATACGAAACAAATTGGCAGCTAATTCCTCACTTCCTATATTATCCAAAATCTCTTCTCGGTATCTTAATTTTTTTCTTTTAGCAATATCATCAGCAGTTTCACCATTATAAAGTCCTTTATAGCCAGCATTATGAAATAAGTCAAAATTCTTAACACCTGCATTCTTAGCAGCTTGATTTAGAGAATAATTTCTTTTTTTAGTTAAACTCCTTTGATAAAACCTCTTTTCATCTTCAGTTAATTCACTATATTCTTTCTCAGTTAACTCTTGCTTTCTTGTTTGTACTGCAAAATAGGTTTGTCCTAAAGCAACAACTTCTTTATTAGGGTCTGCATTCTGAACTATTAAATAACATATATATCGTAATAATCTATAATCTCTAACAAATTCTTCTTTGCCCTTACCAGTTTTTATTGGCTTGTTAACTTCAACAACCCAATCTTCATCTACATTAGTACTATTTTTAGCTGATATAACTGCTTTATTTATTACTTTCTCAAAATTTCTCCAGTCTTTATACTCTAGTGCTTTTTGTAATTCACGAGCCAACCAATATTCATTTCCATATTCATCAATATGCTTAATATCTTCAAAAGTTTTTTCTTCATATAATTCTATTTTTTTCATTTTTATTATTTCCCCCTCTTACAACATTATAACATGATTTTTCTATTGCTAACATAATGTAGGGCGAATAAAAATCAAAAGAAGTCACAAATTTACTTTTTTATTAGACCTGTCCGGAAAGGTTTTATTTAAAATATAAGAAAAAAATGGTA
>CARMXJ010000054.1 GCA_949025205.1 uncultured Bacilli bacterium
CTTCTTATCCACTTTTCTTTTTCCTTTTTTATCCTTTCTAGTCTGAACTGTTACATAATTTGTGACTTTCTTTTTATGTGATATAATTTTCTCATACAATATTTTATGATTTTGTTTTTAGAGGTGTAGTATATGAAAAAAAAGAATAAAATTTTAATTGCTGTTGTTTATATTTTTGCTTTCTTACTTATTATTGGCTCTTCTCTTTATTTCTTTGACCGAAAAAAGGTAGAAAATACTTCAAATCCCGAGATTCAAAATCCAGAACCTCCCGAAGAAGAATTACCAAAAAGAGAAGAATATCAGCTAACTTTAGGTATGGTTGGGGATGCTTTGTATCATAGTGGTTGTTACAACGAAGGAAAAATGAATGATGGAACTTATAATTTTGATAAGCAACTAGCAGACATTGCCCCCATTATAAAAACTTATGATTTAGCGTATTACAACCAAGAAACGATTTTAGGTGGAGTGGAACTTGGACTTTCTTCTTATCCTCGATTTAATTCTCCTATAGAAGTAGGAAATGCTTTTATTAATGCAGGGTTTGATTTGGTAAGTCTTGCGAATAATCACACTTTAGATAAAGGCGAAAAAGCAATTTTAAATTCTGCTTCTTATTGGAGAAGTCAAAGAGGAATTATGACAGCAGGAAGTTATGATTCATTTGAAGATAGAGCAAGAAGTCATATTGGAGAAAAAAATGGAATTACGTATGCTTTTCTAGCTTATACTTATGGAACAAATGGCATACCCGTTCCTAAGGGAAAAGAATATTTGGTCAATGTTTTTGATAAAGAACAAGCAAAATCCGATATTTTAGCGGTACGAGATAAAGTTGATGTTGTTTTGGTTTCAATGCACTGGGGTGTTGAGTATACCCATACTCCTACTAAAGAACAAAGAGAGCAAGCACAATTTTTAAGTGATTTAGGAGTAGATGTGATTATTGGTTCTCATCCACATGTTATCCAACCGATTGAACATATAGGCAAAACAGTTGTCATTTATTCTTTAGGTAATTTTATTTCTGGACAAGATGATTTAATGAAACGAATTGGCATGATTGCTTCTGTTGATATTCATAAAGTTGTAGAAGAGGGCATGACTACTATTAGCATTGATAATGTAAAAGGAGATTTGGTTTACACAGAACGGACAAGCGGATACCGAAACTTTAGAATTCTTCCTTTTTATCAATTGGATAATAGCATTTTACCAAATTATGCAAGTGTTAAGACCAAGTATGAAGCAATTATTAATAAAAACGATGAAACGGTACAAGTCGGTACATTACCTCTTACTATGAGTGCAACATAGAATTTATAATTTTTAAAAAACAGCTGGCAAGCTGTTTTCTTTTTAAGATACTTTTTTTAATTCTTCTAAAAATTCTTCTTTAGTTAATTTACTTAGATACTTATCGAAAGCTAGAGGAGATGCCGTTATCTCGTTTCCCATCCAAGTCTCTTTTTGATAGTTTTCTAGTTCTTCTTTATTTGTAAATTTTACTTCTACTCGGTTTAAACCTTCATAATCTTCGTAATACTTTTTAATAGAAATACGTGGGTCTTTTCTGTATAAATAACTGTCACGGATAATTGTTTTATAAGCTATCCCTTTTAGTTTATTGAACTCTTTTTCCGAAATTTCTTCTTTGTTTATTAAAACATTATTTTCATCTAAAACTTCTTTTTCTAATTTTTCTTTCTTTTTTTGAATACGTAAGAAATCATTTATGTAGTATCTTTCGTAACGAATCGGCTTACTTAATTCTAAGTTATCTATATTTTCTACTATAAATCTTTTGGTTAATCTTTCTTGCATTTTTATTTTATTTCCTTATCCTCAAAAATACTTTTTCTGCCGTATTTTTCGGCATTTAATTTTTCTTTTAAAAACATGCATTTTTCTAAATCTATATTATACATATTCGCTAAGCAAATCACATAATATAGAACATCATATAATTCTTCTTCTACAGTTCCCTTGATGGTGCCCGATTGTTCTAAGCGCTTGTCTTTTCTTATTGCTTGTGCAAGTTCTCCTACTTCTTCACTTAATTTATAAAAGTACTTATCTATACAATTATTTTTATGGTCAATTGTTTTTATTAACATCTGTAAATCTGCAATCGATATTTTATTCATATAATAAATCCTTTCTGTTATTTCTCATCATCTTTTTCTAAAAGTAAGTTATCAATTTCTTTCCAATTGTTTACTCGTATAATCTGATTTTTTTTCAAATCAATATCTGTAATTGTTTTGTTACTCCAAGAGTTAAATAATATTTTTAAATTTGCATTTTCTAATCCTGATAATCTATCATCTATGCCTATATCAAAATGCATTAGTTTTTTATTTTGAGTAAAAATATATTTATTTTCATCAATAAAAGGCAATTTTTCTTTTAAATAATTAAATTTATTCTTCAAATTCTCAGCAGCATTTATAACATCTTTTTTCCATATATAAGAAGTTACAATGTAAATATCATATTTTTCATTTAATTTTTTTATTGTTTCGTAGCAACCTTCTAGTAAAGGAGCATTATCATATATATTTTTATGTGCATAAATTTTTTTAAACTCCTCTTCCTGTCCTTCTATTACTTCTTGTCTATATTTGACTTTCAATTTATTAAAATCTAATTTTTTATTCAAAAATTCTTCTAAAAAAATGGTGAAATTGTTATTTGTAATTACATTGTCCATATCTATCATCATTGTTTTCATTTACTTTTCTTCTTTCTTCTAACTTTTTCATTACGTATTTTGCTCTTGTAGTTTTTCAATTAATCTTTTATGAACTGGTCTAATAAAATCAACAATTGTATCTCCAATCGCTTCCTCAAATGAAATCCATTTTACTCCTTTACTTTCTTCTTCTCTAAAAGCTAATGGTTCTTTATCATCTGCTTCTAATAAATACACAACATCTAAATGAGTGTGAGCAGGTACATATTTTCCTCTTTTTATATGACCAACAATAGGAGATGCTGATATGGCATAAATGGAATTATTGAGTACTTTCGTTTTTAATCCTGTTTCTTCTTCTACTTCTCGCACCGCTACTGAAAGTAAATCTTCTTCTCCATCTGCATGACCTCCTGGAAATATCCAAGCATCACATATATTATGATAAACGACTAGCATTTTTGTTCTTTCCTTATTTACCACAAAAGCAGAAGAGGCAAAATGTCCAAATTCGTTATTTCTTGTTAAGACATCCGGAAATGTATCTATCCATTTTAATAAATATTCTTTATTCTTTTCTTCTGCTTCATCAAACGGAATGAAGCTTTTTATTTCTTCTTTTAAATTCATTTTTAATCTTCCTTCCATATTTTTATCCAACCAAGTTTTAACCATAAAGCTACTTCTTCATAACTAGTTACTTCTTTACTTGGCATTTTTAAAATATACAATTCTATTTCCTTTTTATAAACTAATTTTTGAGATAATCCAAATAGCAATTCTGCAAAGGCTTCTGCACCTATATATCCGCTTAAACCATCTTTATCTTCGTTCATAATAAACAGCATATTTGTTTTGGTTATATTCTCTAAAAATTCTATATGAATTTGTGGATATAATTCTATAAACCTTTCTTTGGGGATAAATTTTGGATAGTCTAAAACTTTATAATGCTTTTTATTAAAGTAATTTATCCAATACTCTATTTTTTCTGGAAGTTTGGCACTTCCTGCTATTACAATCTTTTTCATAAGACTCCTTATTTTAATATGACATCGTTCTAGTGCGATGATACGGTTTAAAGTTTTTACTTTTATCTTGGCCAAGACTCCAAATAATATCATTGATATCAATGGCACACATTTTATTTTTTAGAGCTTCTTTTATCTTGCTTATTACTACTATCATACTAGCTCTAATTTCTACTTCATAAATCGAGTTTTCTTCTATTTCTGTTTTACTATCTACAAGCAGAGAAAGCTCTTCATCGTAGATTACAATGTTTAATCCTCTTAATACTTGTGGAATTTTATAATCAGCACAACCTACTAAATGAGAATAGTCTACATCTATATTTTCTTTTAATTTTCGAATATGCAAAATATCCGAAACTACCAATTGTGCCAATTTGTAAAAATAAATTGTTTTTCCTTTGTATGTTCTTTTATCTTCAAAGCTTGGGAAGTTATCCACAATCAGATTAAATAGTTCTATATCGTTAGTAATACTTTTTGTAAATTCATAAAAATTGCCATTCATTTTTTCATTTACAATTCTACTTATTTCATTTATTGTTTGGTAACGTTCTTTAAGCAGTGGAATTTCTATGTTTCCCTCTAAAGCTTGCTCGAATTCTTTAAAAGATATCTTTGTAAAATCTAAATGACCTTTTTCTTTTTGTAATTTCGATAACGCATAAATAAGGGCAAATGCGCCATCAATATTTTCGTTTTCTTCTGTTGTTATTGTCCATTTAGGACTTCCCCAAAACGAACAATCAATAGAACCTAAAATTAATAAAAAATTTACTATTTCTTCTATATTTTTATCTAATAAGCCGAAAGGATTGCTACATAGCCAGTGTATCGGTTCTTCATAATTCCAATTGTTTATAAGTTTGGATAGTTCTTCTTCCTTTATTTTTACGTGTTTTGCCTTATTTACTACATACTTTGAAGTGTTTATCACTTCCTCTAATTTATTCATTTTCTAACTCCTTAAATCCATTTCTACTCCATAACCACAAAGCGGTGTGGATATCTATCGGCTTATATTTAGTATTTTTTAATAGTTCATTCCAACGCTCAATTACTATATTTTGTACATCACTTCTTTGTAATTCCTCATCTGTAATTAGTCCTAAACGATGCGTTGATTTTATGACATGTGTATCTGGTGCTACCGTTAAATTTTCTATATTTGTGTATTCTTGGGTTGTATACTGCCATATGACATACATCCAGTAATTGCATATTTTTGTTCCAGAAAGATAAGGAAATTTCTTTTTGTTTTCTTTTTGAATAAAATCACGAATTTTATCTACATCGTTATCAAGATTTGCAAATAGTTTTCTTATATCTCCTTCAAATAATTCTATAAATGTTTTACACAAAGTTATCCAGATTTCTGTTTGCTTGTTTTTTTGCAATGCTACTTTGTATTTTGTTAAAGCAATTTGCATTTCTTCTACTGGCCTTGTTACTACTTCTTTAGGATTAAAAACAAAATGGGTATCTTTATCTTGATAAGTTTTGTTAGCATTTTCCCAAAGTGTATAAGAATTTCTTTGGTAGTTTAAAGCCATAGGTAATGTAAAGTATAAATAATTTTCTAGTGAACTTTTTTCTAAATGTGGATTTTCATCTTCAGGCATTATTTCTCCACCAAGACTTCCCTTTTGCCACATATTATATAAAATGTCTACTTTTTTTAAAATTTCCTCGTGCATCGATACCACCTATGATTATTATAGCATTATTCAACATTATTTTGGTATAAAATAAAAAGAGGTTAGTCCTCTTCTATTACTCAAATAATTCGCTGTGACTACCTGTTGCAAATAGTAATAATATTAATTCGTTATTATTTATTTGATAAATCAATAACCAATTGGGCTCTATATGACATTCTCTACAGTTTTTGTATTTTTTGTCATTTATCAATGGATGGTCTTTGTGTTTAGCTTCTAACTTTTCTCCTTTGGCAAGTTGCTCAATTATTCTATATAATTCGGTTAAATCTTTTTCTTGTTTTTTTGCTTTTTTATATTGCTTTTTAAAATTGTTAGTATAATCTACGTTGTATTTCATTTATCAATCCTCATTTAATGAACGTATTAAATCTTCCATATTGGTAAAACCTTTTCTTTTACCATTTTTTATATCTTCTATAATTTTTTTTCCTTCATCTAAAGCTTCTAATAGTTCTTTACTGGGTGTAGGATTTTTCACTTCAAAAGGAAGACCATTTGTGTATATTAATTGTTTGATTGCCATATTGACAAAAGTACTCATATTTAATCCTAAATTTTTTAATATTCCATTGGCAACTTCTTTATCCAAAGCATCCACTTGGACACTAATAGCACTTGATATAGATTCCATATAACACCTCTTTCTTGTAAAAAGAATATACTATTTTTATTATATTGTCAATTTATAATCATATTATATATATGTCTTATATTATATTTTACGCTTATCTTAATATTTTATAATGGCATTTTACCAAAAAATGTATACTTTTTGACATTTTCAAGAATAGTAAATGTAAATGCTTTGACCATAAAAAAATTTAATTTAATATGTTGTATATTTAATATATATTTATTATATATAATTTAACAGTTCCTTAAATTCTTTATATCCTGCTTTTTCATTAAAATGTCCAGCATCCTTTATAAATATGCTTTTAGCAATTAAATGTTCTGCAAATCTTTCTGCTTCTTTTTGAGGTACGTAAGGGTCATTGTCTGTGTAAATACAAATTCGTTCTTCACAGTAATTTTTTATAACAGATAACTCTTCGTATGGAAGATAAAAAGTATCATATAATTTCATATCATCCGCAAATATTAGGTTGTTGAATCCAGCAACTGTTATTATTTTTTTTATTTTCATTTTGTTTTCAATTAAAAATTTTATAATAAATATGCCTCCAAGACTGTGGGTTATAAAAGTCGTTTCTTCTGTAATGTATCCTACTTTTGCATATGCTTTTAAAATTTCACTCCAACTGTCATAATCTTGTTTATATGGAGTTGGAAAACTGGGTACTATACAATTTAACTTTCTTTTTCCTAATTCTTTTTTTAACCAAGGAAACCAATTTTTGTAAGGATTTCCATAAGAACCATGAATTAAAAAATAATTTTTCATTTTGCATTCCTTCTTTTCTTTAATTGTATCATAAATTCCTTTTCCTTTCTCTTTTTCTATATGCTATAATGTTGAAAAGGAGAAAAAGTAAATGGAAAAGTCGGTATTTGATAATGGTTTTTTTGAATTTTTAGAGACGGAAGAAGAGTTTTTGATTCATGGAGAGAAAAGAAGTATAAAAAGAAAAATGGTTAGAAGACCTCCGGGAATACGTGCTTTAATTATCGATAAAAATCAAAAAAAAATATTACTTTCTCGTGAATTTCGCTATGAACTAAATACTTTTGATTTTCGCTTGCCCGGAGGAAAAGTTTTCGATAATTTAGCAGATTATAAGGCCTCTTTAGAACGTGGAGATGTTTTAGAAAATGTAGAAAAGACAGTCCCAAAAGAAGTTTTAGAAGAAGTTGGAATTGTTATAAAAAATCAAAATTTATTAAAAATATCTAAAGATGGAGCTGGTGTTATTTGGGATTTGTATTATTATGAAATATCGGACTATGAAATAAGTAGTGATGGACCACAACTAGAAGAAAATGAAATTGTAGAAGGTTTTGTATGGAAAAGTTATGATGAAATCGTTGTACTATGTCAAAATCAACAAATTCATGAAGATAGAACGGTTGCTGTTTTGCTTACTTATATTTTAGAGCAAAAATAAAACTTACATCAAAAAAATTGTAAGTTTTTATTTATTCAAACTGTCTACTAAATCTATTTGGTAAGTTTCAAAGTAACCTTCTATAGAGGTATATATATCTTTTTTATCAATAATTTCAGTAGAGGGTGTTATAATTTTTACTTCACTAAAAGTTTGCAGTAATGAATATAACTCTTTCAAACTTTGTTTTTGTAAGTATGATAAATTTTTGGGTGCATACATTTGCATTTTTGTAATATTTCTATCGGTGATATTTAAGAGCATTATCATTCCTTGTAAACTAAATTCAATTGCCTTACCAAAGATTCCTCGCTCTTTATTGTAATTTAAATTTAATGATTTAAAATAAGGCGTTTTCTCTATTTCATCTTCAAAGCTACTATCATGTATCTGATGCCTATTTTTAGGGTAACAGTTCAGACTTGAGGACATAGAAAAATGGAGTAATAAGATAAATTACTC
>CARMXJ010000055.1 GCA_949025205.1 uncultured Bacilli bacterium
ATGTATTAAAAGGCCAAATCCCAGATTTTGGATATGATATCAAAATGTTATCAGTCGTAGTAGATGGAGAAAAAAGCAAAACAATTCCTGAAAGAGGATTATACAAAACAAGTGTAGAATGCACAGGAGAAAAAACAACAGGAACATGGGATTATAACGCTTGGAACTTAGTGTTAGAAAATGTAGAAAGTAACACAAAATGCAATATTAGTTTTACATCAAACTTATCCCAAGAAGAATACAACCAGTATGTGACAGCGGGAATAGCTTTGAGAAAAAATACATACCGAGGAAAAGATATCACAAGTTACTGGAAAGACAATAGTTTATATACCATGATTTCAAATGGAACCTTTGATGATATTTATGTAGGGGACTACATTATAGATGATAGTGGTTATAAATGGTTAATAGCAGATTTAGATAATTATTTTTATACAGGTTATACAAGACTTACTAAACACCATGTTACAATAATTCCAAATACTTATCTTATTACTGCAAAAATGAACGATACAGATACTACGGAAGGTGGTTATGCTAATAGTAAAATGGTGCGTGAAACCCTACCTAATTATTTATCTACTTATGTAACGCCAACATTTGGGAATCATGTAATAACGTATTCTAGTTATCTATCAAATAATGTTAATGCAGATGGAATGGCGATCGGTAGTGAGTGGTATGATAGACAAATTGATCTGATGAGTGAAGCAAATGTGTATGGGGTTACAGTATCTACCTCTTCTTTGTATAATTTAGGAATCGATAATCAACAGTACGCAATATTTAAATTAAAACCTGACTGGATGTATAATGGGGCATATTGGTTAAAAACGGTGTCATCATCAGAAACTTTTTTGTATTCTTCTAATAGAGGTGTAGTTTGGCATTATCCAGCTACTAAGATAATGGGAGTTCGTCCTCGTTTCTTAATTGGATAAAAATAGAATACAATGAATAAACAGAATACAATGCGAAAATTGTATTTTTTTGTCTTATTTTTTTCCCAAGTTTATAAACTTATGGTAAAATAGAGTAGAATAGGAATAGTGGTGATATACATGTCCAGAACTACTTTTATTTTAATAGGAATTACTTATTACATTATAACCATTATTGTTATAGTAGTTGTATTAAATTTAATGAATAAAAAAGAACATCAAAAATATGCAAATGAAATAAGGAATTTAGAGCGCGATAAAAATCTAATTATCTCTGCCAGCATCTTATCCGAATTAAACAAAGTAGAGCCGCTAATTAACAATTCAGATTCAAAAGAAATATTTGCAGAATGGCAACGACGTTTTAAAGAAATCAAAGATGTAGAAGTTCCTAAAATAACAGATGCTCTTTTAGAAATCGAAGACTTATTTAATGATAGAAATTATAAAGAACTAAAAAAGAAAATTGCTGAAGTAGAATTAGATATTTGTTATGTAAAAACAAAATCAAACTTTCTATTAGAAGAAATTCGTGGTATTACCTTAAGCGAAGAGCGAAACAGAGACACTATCACCAAACTAAAAGCAAATTATAGAGAAATACTTGCCAAATACAACAACAATAAAGAAGAATATGCTCTAATAGCTTCTCCGATTGAATTACAGTTTGAAAACGTAGATAAATTGTTTAGCGCGTTTGAAAGTGCCATGGAAAAAAATGCTTACCAAGAAGTAGGAAAAATAGTAAAAGCCATAGATGATATCGTAGGGAATTTAAAAATTGTCACAGAAGAATCTCCAAGTATTATTTTAATGGGAAAAAAATTAATTCCAAATAAAATAAATGCTATTGTAAAAGCCAAGGAAAAAATGGAAAAAGATGGTTACAACTTAGAATATTTAAATTTAGAATACAACATAGCAGAAGCAAACAAAAAAATAACAGATATATTTCAAAGATTAAATGTTTTAAACTTAGAAGATTCTATTTTTGAATTAAAAACCATTTTGGATTACTTTGAATCTACAGATAATGACTTTGATAAGGAACGAATTGCAAGGAAGATTTTTGATGACTATTCTCGTTCTATTTTAATAAAAGTAACCAAATTAAATAAAATCAACAACGATTTATACAAAAAAATAGATGATATTAAATACAGTTATGATTTAACAAATGAAGATGTTTTTGTAATTGAAGAAATTCATAATGAATTAAAAGAAATTCGAGAAAAATATGATGAAATTATTGAAGTATACCGGAGTAAAAAATCCTATTTTGCAAAACTTGGTAAAGACATGGAAAACTTAAATGTAAAACTTACAAAAACCGAAGAAAAACTAGAAAGAGCTTTAAGAACAATCGGAAGTTTAAAAGAAGATGAATTAAGAGCTCGAGAGCAATTAGATGAAATAAAAGATATTTTAATGAAATCTAAAAAGCAAATAAGAGATTATAAACTTCCTGTTATTCCAGAAAATTACTTTATTGAACTTTCTGAAGCAACAGAAGCAATTGATGAAATCATAAAAGAATTAGAACATACACCCATTTCGATTAAAATATTAAATACAAGAGTAGATACCGCAAGAGATTTAGTATTTAAAGTTTTTAATACATCCAAGGAAATTATCAAAACAGCGAAGATGGCGGAAACAGCAATTGTTTATGGAAATCGTTATCGGGTGAATAAAGAAGTAGATTTAGGGCTTACCAAAGCAGAAATAGCTTTTTACAAAGGAAATTTTAAAAATGCCTTAGAAAATGCCATAGTAGCGATTAATATTGTAGAACCAGGTATTCATAAACGCCTAATGGAAGAATACCAATAGGAGGACAAAATGATTTTAAAAATAGGGGATTTTGAAATATATAGTTATGATAGAAAAGATGAAGACCAAAGGCATTTAAGATATGTTTTAGAAAATGATGCTGATTTTCAAAAATATGTAACCAAACACCTAGAAGAGCGTTTAAAAGAAAGTGAAATGACTCTGGGGGGGGGGAGGTTACAATTTAATAGTTCCTATTTCGTAAAATACAAAAATGATTTTGTTGGATACATTCGTTTAGAAGAATTAAGATGGGATGGAACATTAAATATAGAGTGGGCAGTTTCTCCTGAATTTCGAAATCAAAAATTAGGAAGAAAAATAATTTCTACACTAAGCAATTATATTTTGGAAAACTACGAAAAAGTAAAAAAATTAAGGGGAGTAATTGATAAAAGCAATTATGCTAGTAAAAATATGGCACTTAGAAGTGGTTTTATAGAAGAAGAGATACAAAGTGAATATGATTATGACTATATTTATGTCTCAAAAACTAGATAAACTATAGAAAAAATAAATAATATCAACTATAATAAAAATTAGAAAGCGAGGATGTTTTTATGATATATCTTGATTATAGTGCAACAACTCCAGTTTCTTATGATGTATTAGATTCTTACAACAAGGTTAGTAAAGACTTTATAGGGAATCCCAATTCTTTGCATAGTTTGGGAAGCAAAGCGAAAGACTTAATTAATAATGCTACCAAACAAATAAGTGAATTATTAAATGTATTAGAACAAGAAATTATTTATACAAGTGGAGCAACAGAATCGAATAATATGGCTTTAATCGGTGCTGCAAGAGCTTACAAAAGATATGGCAATCACATTATTGTATCCAAGCTAGAACATCCATCAATTTATAAAATTTGCGAATATTTAGAAAGTGTTGGTTTTGAAATAAGTTATGTAGACTGCGATAAAGATGGACTAATTGATTTTGAAGATTTAAAAAGAAAGGTAAAACCAGAAACCATTTTAGTAAGTATATGTGCTGTAAATAGTGAAATGGGAATACGCCAACCATTAAAAATGATTCGTCAAATTATCAAAAAAGAAAATAGCAATACGATTTTTCATAGTGACATGACCCAAGGGTTAGGAAAGATTCCTTTGAATGTACACGATACCGATTTAGCAAGTTTCTCGGTTCATAAAGTTTATGGTCCCAAAGGAATAGGTTTGCTTTATAAAAGCAGTAAAATAAGATTAGAGCCTTTGATTTTAGGAAGCAGTAAAGAAGAAGGATTAAGACCTGGAACTCCTGCTGTACCATTAATTGCCGCTGCTTCTAAAGCGATTCGTTTAAATGTTCATGATTTAGATCGTAAAGAAACCTTTATTCGAAAATTAAATGAAAAAATCGTAAAAGAATTATCACAGTACGAAGGAGTAAGGATTAACCAAACTAAATATTCTATTCCCCATATTTTAAATATTAGTCTTCCCAAAATAAGACCTGAAACATTTATTCATGCGATGGAAGAGTATGAAATATACATTGGTACGAATACAGCTTGTTCTAGTGGAGAAGTATCCTCATCCGTTATGGCCGTTTATAATGACCAAGAAAGAGCCTCTACAACCATTCGAATCAGTTTGTCTTATTTAACAACTACCGAGGAGATTAATCGCTTCTTAAGTTGTTTTGAACTTGTATATAAAAGACTTAGTGCTCTTGCTCGCGATTAAATATTTATGTTATAATACCCCTATTAAAAAGGGGTTTTTTAAGGAGAAACGTATGGAAAAATTAATTATCGTAAAGTATGGAGAGTTAACAACCAAAAAAGAAAATATTAATTTATTTATCAATACTTTAAATAAAAATGTCACGGAAAAACTAAAAGAGTTTTCTGTTAAAATAGCGTATGACAAAGGAAGAATGTTTATTCGTGTTTTGGATAGTCGCTTTTCTGAAGTAGTAGAAAAATTAAAAGAAGTATTTGGCATTCATGAAATTATTATTGGATATGAACTAGAGACATTAAATTTAGAAGAGATTAAAGAGAGTATTAAAGATTTAGTGTTGGAAAAAGAATTTGCAACATTTAAAGTAGAAACCAAAAGAAGCAATAAAAAAATACCTCAAAGTAGCGTAGAAATAAGTAGTGAGATAGGAGCTTTTTTGCTAAAAAAGAAAGAGGATATAAAAGTAGATGTGCATAATCCAGAAATCACAATTCATGTGGAATTAAGAAACAAAGAAAGTTATATTTATTTTGAAACAGAAAAAGGCTTAGGAGGGTATCCTGTAGGAACGCTTGGAAAAGGAATTTTAATGCTGAGTGGAGGAATAGACTCTCCCGTTGCTGGTTTCCTATCGATTAAAAGAGGAGTAAAATTAGAAGGTATTTATTTTGAAAGTCCTCCGCATACAAGTATAGAAGCGAAGAGAAAAGTAGAAGAACTTGCACACATTTTAAGCAAATACAATGGAGAAATGAAACTCCACATCATCAACTTTACAGAGATACAAGAAGCTATTTATAAAAGTATTCCGCGTGAATATCTAATTACCATCATGAGAAGAATGATGTATCGTATTTCTTCTATTATTGCCTCTAGAAGTAACGCTAAAATTTTGGTAAATGGAGAATCTATTGGCCAAGTTGCCAGCCAAACCCTTACCAGTATGAAAGTAATTAATGAAGTGGTAAAATTACCAGTTATAAGACCTGTCGCTTGTTTTGATAAATTAGAAATTATAGCATTTGCTAAAAAAATAGGAACTTATGAAACGAGTATATTGCCCTACGAAGATTGCTGTACAATATTTGTTCCTGAACACCCAGTAATTAATCCAGATTCAAAAGTTTGTGAAGAATACGAAACGCTAATTCCTTATCAAGAACTAATACATAAAGCAGTTAAAAATCACGAAATTATAAAAATTGGGAAACAAGAAAAAAAGGATTATGAGGATATTTTATAGAATTTGACTTTCAAGATAAAATAGAGAAATATATGACGAAATTGTGGGAATGAAATGTATGACCATAATGAAAATAGGTTCAGGCCACGTACTTCAGTACATAAATTCTTAAAGAATTTAGAGACAATTTATTGTCGTCTTCCGAAAAAGGATATATAATAAACAGCCAAGAAGGCGATAAAAATGAGGAAATCAAGTCATGTACAATACGATATAGAGTATCATGTGGTATGGACAACAAAATATAGATATAAAGTATTAACGGGAAAAATAGCATTAAGGGCAAGAGAATTAATACGTCAAAGTTGCAAAAGTATGAATGTAACAATAATAAAAGGTTCAGTAGGAAGAGAACATATACATTTGTTAATAAGTTGTCCGCCTTCGTTGGCTGTTTCGAAAATACTACAACAGTTGAAAGGCAAAACATCAAGAGTGTTATTACAAGAATATAAAGAATTAAAGAAAAGGTATTGGGGTCAACATTTGTGGGCAAGTGGATATTTTTGTAGAAGTGTAGGAACAGTAACGAAAGAAATAATAAAAGAATATATAGAGAATCAAGAAGATGAATACGAAGAAAACTTTAAAATATTAGGTTGAGTTTACTCTTAACAATGTACTTCTAGTACTTTAAAAAGCCATGTACTTTAGTGCATGGTAGTTTACAAATAAATATGAAGTAGAAGAACAATTTCAAAATATGCCTGTTAATGAACAAAAGCAATTACTAGAAAAAGCAAAAAGAAGTCTTACAACTGCCCGAATTGCCTCTAGAATTTTTTTAGTGCAAGGTGGTATATTCGCGAATGAATTAATACATGATATTTTGGAACAAGATAGTCCTGTTTTTTCTGGAATAAGCAGTATTGTTTTTACGGCGGGCTTTCTTAGTACGTTCTTTTTGGGAAATCGTTTACAGGAAAATATAAGTCAATCAGAAGATTTCGTGCAAAAAGAGGAAGAAGAAATCATTCGAGAAAGAATAAAAAAAATGGTTAGCTTTTGTATATTCTAATCATTTTTTTTAAAACTTGCACAGTTAGTTCCTTTTTTATCGTTAGAAACTAAAATTTTACCTAAAGTACAATAATTTTCTTTGTTATGGAATTTACAGGATTTTACTGTACAAGCTATACATTGGTTAAAATAAATCTCATCCATCTTAATCACCTGTTCTTAGTATGAATAAGATTTTTACTTTCTATACATACTAATGATAGGTGAAAACAATGAGAAAACATATTGATTATTTTTATAAATGTTACGATAAACAAGATAGAGATGGAATTGATAGCATAATAAACGAGCGTTTTAATGAGTATGGTTATAATTTTGATAGCAATAGCAAAAAGAATGTAGATTATGATGAAGAAGCAAAAAGGACAAATTATAAGCATTGTAAAAAAGTAATACATGAAAATAAAAAAGGATAATTTTTGAAAGCAATAATATAGGTATTATTTTATAAATTTAAAGATATTTACTGTTACTATTCACAGCTAAAATGAGAGATAAATAAAAATATCTCTTATTTTTAAT
>CARMXJ010000056.1 GCA_949025205.1 uncultured Bacilli bacterium
AAAATTTATTTCAAAATTTTTCTTTTTCTTCTTGACATATTACCAGATGTCTAAAAAGTTTTATTTTCTAAATTATTATGCACTTTCTAGAAAAATCAATACAAAAAATAGATATAAAGGAATTCAAAATTTATATTTTTTTCCAGAGCATTTGGTTGTTTTTAAATCGATAAGATATTTCTTCTTTATCACATAAGTAAGATAGAAAGGACTTTATAGTGCTACCAATTAAAACATATTGGTTTTCATTTATTTGTAAATGATATAATTCGAAAATGTTTTTTAAAATATTCTCAAAAGTTATTTCTTTTTCACATATTTTTAAAATGTTCTTTTTAATCTCTTCTATCTTTTGTTGATTTTTTTCTATTAAAGGTTGTAAATCTTTGGTGGCTTCTACATGAGAAGGTATGAATAAATCTCCCTTTAAAGTTCCTAGATAATCTAATGTATCTACGTATTCTTTCACATTGTAGATAAAGAATAGGTGATATTTTTTTATCGTTTCTTCACTAAAAATTGCATCCCCTAAAAAATAGATGTTATCGCTTGTTTTAATGCCTATCATCGAAAAGAAATGTCCTGGAAGTTCGATATATTCTAGTCCATTTGGTAAATTATTTTCTACTTCTTCTACTTTTGTTTCTTTTGCTAGTAAAAATTTGTTTTGCAATGCTTTAAAAGGATATGCTCCATACAAAAAGGATGATTCTAAAATGGGATATTCTGTAAAACATTTTTCTATTTTATGCGCATAAATTTTGCAACCTGTTCTTTCTTGGATAATTTTATTTTCTCCAATGTGGTCAGCATTTGAATGGGTATTTACAATTCCTTTTACTTTCCAACCTTGTTCTGTTATAATTTTTAAAATCTTTTTGCCAGCATCTTTGTCGTTTCCTGAGTCAATTAAAATTACGTTTTCTTCATCCATTTTATAAATTCCTATATTGGTTGGGTTTTTTAGCATATAGGTTTTTTCTGCTAATTGTATTAATTCCATAAAATCCTCTTTTCTTTATTTTTTCCTTACTACAATTTTATCAATCTCTTCTATATGGCCAATTAATAATGAAGAATTTACATCATGTTCTACCATTTTTTGCTGTACTTGTGATTCACAATAATTCGCATAACAATATTTGCATAAGTGTTTGCAAGAATTGTAATCCCCTATGTCTACCATTTCTACACAATTGCATTTTTGCATCTTTCTTGCTTTCCAATTTTTATACGTTTTTCCGGTTAATTCATAGGCAAGTTCATGCGATATGCATTCTCCTTTGATAAATCCATATTCTACTAAATTTCTTTCTTCAAAACAAGTTTGGACAGTCACGTTGTGTTTTCTAGCACTTGCAGAAAAACTTTTTCCAATTGCTTCGTAATCATGTTCTGTAAAGTCTCGCTGTTTTAAAATATTTTGGTTTTTTCGTACGTTTTTATAGTCATCAATAAAGGATATAATAATGTGTTCTACATATCCTTCTAGTAAACTGCATATTTTTTCAAAGGCTTTTTGATGATACGAAATGTTGTATTTTTCACTTAGAAAAACAGGGTCATATCGAATGTATAAATGTTCTTTTCCTAAACTAGCAGAAAGTTTTTTTATGGATTCTATTATTTCTTTTTTATCCGGAACGTTTGGTTCAATGTCTTTTTTATAAGAAGTTAATGTTACTTGAAAGATAATAGGCTTTTTTATTTCTTTTAAGTGGTCTAAAATAGGAGAAGGATTTTTGGTACAAAACAGTATGGCATCTACATCTTCCATGTAAATACGACTTACGAGGTTCTTATTAAATGGATTTCGCACATCAAAATAACCTTCCTTTATTCTTTTTAAAAACCAAGGCGTATAAAAGGCAACGATATCGGTTCTTCCGCTTACATTTAATATCATAAAAAATCCTCCTTTCGTTTTAAAAAAGATAGATTGTTAAAAATCTATCCTTATTTTTTCGTTTTCTTTTTTGTTTCTTTTTTCTCTTCTGTATTTTTTGTACTATTTGCTTTTGTTAGAAGTTTTTTTACTTCTTCTAATTGGCTAGTTAAAGCTTTATTTTTATTTTCCATATATAGAAGAACAACACCCGTACCAGCTGCTACAAACACTAAGTTCCAAATGATAACGGCTACACTTCCTACAGAAGATTTATTATTTGCTTTTTCGGCTTTTTCCATTTCTTTTACAATATCATAACTATTTTTGCTATTGTATTGGTCTGTAATGGCTTTTTTGATTTGCTCATCATAAGTACTGGCATATCCTGTAAAGGCTTGGTCTCCAATTATGATAAATGGTACGCCATTTGCTGTCTCATCTAAGAAGTTGGCCATTTTTTTCATCAATTTTGAATTGTCGGCATTTCCCCAAACTTCATAAGATTTTAATTTAAAGTATTTTCCATATTCTGGTACAATGCTATTTAAAAATTCAAGAAATTTGTGACAATATCCACAAGTACTTCCTCTAAATAAATAAATAGTGGTTTGGTCATCACTTTCTTTGTAATTTGATAAATCATAAGTGATTCCAGCATCTTTTAATGTTTCTTCCAGATTCATAGATACTTCTTGCGCATTTGTATGAAATGGAAATAACATGAACCCTAATATAGCGATTGCTAATAATTTTTTCTTCATTTTTTATTCCTTCCTTCTTTTATAATCTTTTTTCGACTAAAGATTACATTTTTTTCTCTGTATTTATTATACACGATTTTTTTGATTTGGCAAATGAGACATGGAATTTCTTTATTTTTTTCTGAAATACATAATTAAAGATATGCAACATATTAATACCTCGAAAAAATAAATAACTTGATAATTCTTTTTGTTATTAAAAATATAAAAATTTTTGTAAAAAGAAAAAAGCAAAGTTTTTCTGCTTTATCTAAAGGTTTCTTCTATCCATTTAACAAAATCGTTTATCAAATTGCTGGTTTTACTTTTATAAATGGTTTCTTTGGCTAGTGTTACATCATCTGTTATGATATTGTCTACTCTTAAATCAATTGCTTTTTCAATATTTTCTTTGGTATTTAAAGTCCATGCATAAATTTGTTTTCCTTCCGCATGAATTTGGTTTACTAAGGATTTGGTAATACTAGTTGCTTCTATGCTAAAAATATCTGCTGCTGTAAAGGAAGATACATCTCCATATAAAAGACTTTTCACATACCCTGTTTTTATATTGCTATTGTAGTTTTTAATATTTTCTAATACTTCGTAATGACTAGAAGTTACAACAGAATCTTCTGTTAAGTTATATTTTAAAATTAAATCAACTACACTTCTTTCAAAATTATTTTCATGACCCGTTGGTTTTAATTCGATGTTTAGTTTTATATTATTATCTTTTGCAAAGATAAGTACTTCTTCTAGTGTAGGTATTTTTTCTCCTTCATATGTGCTATCGAAAAAGTAGCCTGCATCTAACTCTCTTATTTCTTCGTAAGTTAGTTCCCAGACTTTTTTATCTAAACCTGTTGTTCTTTTTAAGTTGGTATCATGCATAATGATAAGATAATTGTCTTTTGTTTGCCCTACATCTAATTCTATATAATCAGCTCCTAGTTCTTTGGCTTTTATAAAAGCGCTCATGGTATTTTCTGGACTTTCTTTGCTTGCACCACGATGTGCTGTTACTTCTCCCGTTCTTGTATGCTCTATGTTTAGATTATATTTTCCATTGTATACACCATAAGTAAAAATCGTTGCTCCTATCATGGCTAGAAATATTAAAAAATAAATAATTCTTTTTATAACACTTTTTTTCTTTTCTTCTTTTTTTTCAAATTCAAGAGGGAGTAATTTTATTGATTCTTTACTTTCTCGTTTGTGTAAATAATAAAGAGCGCTTAAAACAGCATAACTTGTGGGAGTCGTTAAAACGGTAAAGATTAAGAAAGAGAAGGCAATAAATACCCAAATAATCGTTGTTATAATACTTTTCAGTAAAATGATACTTCCAAATATTTTGTTAAAAAATAAAATGACAGAAATTCCTACTAAAATAAAGAAAAAATAGACAATGGTAATAATTAGTTGCATAATTAAAAGGGTTATCATATCTTTTCCACGCTTTTCTTTGCTTAAGAAAACACTTTTTTCTCTTGCTTCTTTAAAATTCATTTCTTCTAAAACAAAATAATGAAGGGCATAAATCCAGCGAAAAAATAACATCATTAAACCTATAAAAGCTAAGATGAAACCTATTAAATAAAGCTTATTTTTGATTATGAATTCTAAAATGTATTCGGGAATTTTAATGGTTGTAATAAAGTTAGAGGCAACTCCAATATTTAATAAAGGAATTAAAAACAACACTAAAAAGGAAAGCATAATATTTTTTGGATTAAACAAGCGAAGACATTTTTTTAATGATAAGAAAATAGCATCTAAAATTTTTATTTTTTGTTCGTGATAAGATGCATCTAAAATAATAATGATTGTTGTTATATCAAACATAGTATAAATTAAAAGCAGAAGTATTAACATAATAAGCAAAAATATTGTAAATGGATTTCTTAAAAAGAAAAATAAATTTTCAAATGTTAAATAATTGTACCCCGTTACCTTCATAATTAAATTAAAGATTTTAAAAAACATTGGAGTAAAAATGAAAAAAGATAGAATTTTAAATGCACTTTCAAATCCTACAAGTGTCCATAAATTATAAGTAATCATCTTTTTGGTTTGACTAAATTTTTTCATATTTGCACTTCCTTCTCTTTTAAAGCTCTCTTTATTATACTCTAAAAAATAAATTTATGTCATGTAGATGCTTTTTTAATCCATCTTCAAAAGATTTAAACTCTAAATTATTTCAATTAAATTTCGTTATATCGTCGATATATGCTCCAAAATAAGGAAGAGATGCTTCTTTTTCTTTTAAGAAAAGTGTGAAAGTATCTTCTAGATGAAATTCTCTTTGGGTTGTTTCAATTGCTGAAAAGTTTTTGGTGTGCATTCCGGCTTCACTTTTTATTTTGCCCCCTTTTTCGTTTAATTCTAATTTTATCGTTTGGATTGCTTTTTCAATATAGTATTTTTCACCGTTTGCAAAGGTAAAGTCTTTGTGTTCTAATTCTTCAAATTCTTTTTTTATACTTAAATTTAAATAAGGTATTTTTAAACTATCCCCTTCTCTAAAACTGCTACTTCCTTCGTATTTTTCTTGTTCTTTTTGTATATAATCATACGTTTTTAGAAAATTTTCTTTAGCTTCTCCTCGCATCAAAATAATTTCTTCTTGTTCTTCCGTTTCTAATGTAATTGCAAAGTTATTTTTATCTTTATAATAAAGTACTTTTACTTGGTTATACACTTCCTCATCTGTAGTACTATCAATTCCAAAGTAAACAATGTTTTGGTAATTTTTAAAGGTACTATTTTCTAATGGCGTAAATTTCTTTTTAAAATGAAATTCTTTTTTTAGCATGGCATATAAAAAATAATCTTCATTCTCTTCTTCTTGCCATTCAAAATCCTCTAAAATATCACTTTTTTCATTAAATTTTCTTTGTATTTCTTCTTCTATTTGTTTTTTTAAGGCAAAAGTAGGTTTTCCAAGTACTTTGTAATAATCTTTTTCTTGCAACTCTTTTTCGGTAAAAGTTCCTTTGTTTAAATTTTTCACGATTTCCAGTTGTGGAGAAAATACAATGTCTTTTTTTACTAACTCTTTTTTTAAGTCATTCCAAATTAAGTTGAATGTTCCACACCAAACACTATTCTTTTCTATTTCATCTTCTAAAGATAAAACAATGTTTAAGTCTGTATTTTGGTATTTTTCTTTATTTATCATACTCTTTTTATAAGCAATAGCAAATAGTAAGAAAATTACCAATATACCTGTAAGTATCGGTTTTATTTTATTATTCATTTTTCTTCCTCTTTTCTAGTTTTTCCTCTCAAATTGATACCATGCCTCTTTTATCAATACATCTACTCTTGTATCTGTTATTCTTTGGTATTTAATGCCTCCTCTAAAATTTATTTCTTCGTTATGGGTAGGTTCTTCTGTTTCGGGCACAAACTTTTTAATTTCTTCTATCCCTACTCCACATCTTCCTTCCGTTACAATCATACCAGTATTATAATATAATGTATTTTCAAGCATTAACATTTTTTCTTTTGGTTCTTCTTCTTTTTCTGATTCTTCATTTATTAATGGATTTGTTATGTTTTCATAAACCGTTTTATTTAACAATTTTATCGTAATCCCTGTTTCGTATTTCGGTGTAGCACAATTGCAAGGAATTATTTTGTGGTGTTTTGTTACTTCATAAAGTAGTGCTTTATACCGAATGGAACCTCCATCTTTGTAAACATATCGAATAGGAAAGAAAAGAATTAATAAAATTATAATTCCAACTGTTATTCCTATTTTTTTCATGTCGCTTCCTCCATTGTTTTTAAAATTTCTATTATTTCTTCTTCTTTGAAATTTATAGTTTCCATACTTATTGTTTGCTCTTTATAGTCCCATTGTACTATAAACCGATTAGAACTTCCTGCTGCTTTCTGTATTATATATTCTATATTTTGGATTACACTCGGTTTTCCTTCTGCTTTTTTGATTTTCTCCGTAAAAATAGTGAAGAGTATGCTTTGTTCTTCGCTCGCATTTTCGTAAATTATTTGGTACCCATAAATTTCTTCCTTTTGGTAAAGAATTAAATTTTTCTTTTTTACTACATTTTTCGGAAGTTTTATTTTAAAGGGAAGAACTATATTTTCTTTGACTTCTTTTGGAATATATACAGTATCTTTTTGGCTGGAATAGGTTTTTGTATTTGAATTTGAATTGGTACTGCCATTATAGTCTTTCGATTCTTCTATTTCGTTTATTTCAATCTTCTCTTTTTTTTCTGGTTCTACATAACTTTTTTCTTGCACCACTACACACAGGAATAAAGCAAGAATACATATCGGTGCTAATATCCATTTCTTTAAGTTCTTCCTCTGTTTTTCTTTTTTGCTTATTACCGTATCGTAAATATTTTTTTTATTAATTTTTTCTTCTAAAATATTTTTTAAGGTATTTTTATTTGGCATTACATTCCCTCCTTTTCGTTTTTTTCTTGTAGTTCTTTTAGTGTTCTATATAAGTAATGTTTTACATTGGATTCTGTTATTTTAAGCAAACGGGCAATTTCTTTTATAGTTAATTCTAAAACATAATATAGATAAAAAAGGATTTTAAAATTTAAAAAAATTTTAAAATCATATGACTCTTTTTTA
>CARMXJ010000057.1 GCA_949025205.1 uncultured Bacilli bacterium
TGAATCCCTTTGGGGGATTCTTAGTGAAAAACGTAGTTTTTTACTTTTTCTTGTGTCTGTCTATGGTATAATATTTTTAATAGATTGGGTGGTTAAAAATGGACTATTTGGAAAAATTAAATGAACAACAAAGAGAGGCGGTACTTCATAAAGATGGTCCATGTTTAGTCATTGCGGGAGCAGGTTCTGGTAAGACCAAAGTACTAACAACACGTATTGCACATTTGATTGAAGAGGGGATTCCTTCTTGGAATATTTTAGCAATTACATTTACTAATAAAGCTGCTAAAGAAATGCGTGAACGTCTTGAAGTTTTGGTTCCAGATAATAGTGTTTTTGTAGGAACTTTTCATTCTTTTGGTGTACGTATTCTTCGTGAAAATTATATGCATTTGGGATTAAGCGCAAATTTTACGATTCTCGATAGTGATGATGTTTTAAGTATTATCAAAAAAATCATGAAAGACATGGGAATCAGTAAAGAGGAATGCGCTCCTTCTTATATTCGAAACCGAATTAGTTTTATTAAAAATGAAATGCTTAGTGATGCAGAAATTGAGCAATTTTTTAATAGTGAAGCGGAACAAATTGCTTATCGTGTTTATAAAGAATATTTACAAGTGTTACGAAAGAATAATTCTGTAGATTTTGATGATTTGCTTTTATTGCCAGTACAACTTTTTATGAAAAATAGTGAAATGTTAAATCATTACCAAGAGAAGTTTCAATATATTTTAATTGATGAATACCAAGATACGAATGAAGTACAATATAAACTTTCTAAAATACTTGCTGCTAAATATAAGAATCTTTTTGTTGTAGGAGATGCTAATCAATGTTTAACTAAAGGAACTAAAATTCAAACGAAGAATGGACTTAAAAATATAGAGGATGTTTTAGAAGAGGAGGAAGTACTATCTGCTGTTGGCTTTGGAGAAGTTGATTATCAAAAAGTAGAAAAAGTAGTGCCAACCCAATATGAGGGAGAAATTGTTAAAATTACCACGGAAAGTGGAAAAGTTATTTCTTGTACGCCAGACCATACAATGTTTTATAAGCTGCCAATAGAAGAAAAAAAGTTTTATGTTTATTTGATGTATAAAAGAGGGCTAGGTTTTCGAATTGGGCAGACACGTTCTTATAGAAGTGATGGAAAGAAGTATATCAATGGTTTAAAGCAAAGATTAAATCAAGAACATGCTGATAAGATTTGGCTCTTAAGAAGATGTGACACTGCTATAGAAGCAAGTTATTATGAACAATATTATGCTACTACTTATGGGTTACCCCAAATGTGTTTTTATGCTGCTGGCAGAGGTTTATTGTTTTCACAAGAAGATATTAATCGTTTTTATGCTAATGTTCCTACTGATCTTAGAGCTTCTATGTTGATGCATGAAGAACTACTAAGTATGGAATATCCACATTATTCTAAAATTGGTTTTTCTCATAAAACTGTATCTAATCGAGTTATTAATGTTAATTATCTTTCTGGAGATAAAACAAGTAAAAGAAATTATTATTCGCAAAGAGTTAGTTTTAATACTACTTCTTTGGAATATAGAACTATTTTGGAAAATGCAGGATTTCCGGTAAGGAATGGGAAGAATAAAGATTTTCGTATAGAAACAGAGAGAGTTACTATGGCGGATGCCGAAGAATGGGCAAAAAAGATTTCTATGTTTATTCCAGAAGTATCTGTTGTTTCAAAAATACGTTTAACTAAAGAGGATGCATTTAAATTTTTACCAGCTGGTTCTTTAAGAGTTGGTATGGTTTTAGCTGTATTAAAAGAGAATCAATTAATTGAAGATAAAATTATAAAAATGGAAAAATGTGGTTATGATGATTTGGTTTATGATTTATCTATTCCTACAACAAGAAATTTTATTGCAAATGGTATTTGTGTTCATAATTGTATTTATGGGTTTAGAGGTTCTAATTTTAGAAATATTTTAAATTTTGAAAAAGATTACACCCAAGCTCGTGTTATTACTTTGGAACAAAATTATAGAAGTTCAAAAAGAATTTTGGATGCTGCAAATTCTGTAATAAAAAATAATAAAGAACGTAAAGATATGGAATTGTTTAGTAATCTTGGTTTAGGTTCTAAAATACAATATTTACGTAGTTATGATGAAAAACATGAGATTACTTTGTGTATAGAAGAAATTAAGAAACTAATGGATGAAGGTTATAAAGCACGCGATATTGCGATATTTTACCGGACAAATGGACAAGCACGTATAGTAGAAGAAATGTTTATTAAAGCTAATTTGCCTTATAAAGTAGTCGGTAGTTATTATTTCTACCAACGGAAAGAAATTAAAGATTTGATTAGTTATTTGCGTCTTATTTTAAATCATCATGATGAGATTGCTCTTCGAAGAGTTATCAATGTACCAAAGAGAAAAATTGGACCTACTACTATTAAAAATTTAGAGATAGAAGCCTCTATTAATGGAACTACTATGTTTGATTGTTTAAGTAAGGGTAAGGAACTAGATTTTAAAAATTTGATTTTAGAACTTACAAAAGCAAGTGAATCTCTTTCTTTAACAGAGTTAATAGATGAAATTTTAGAAAAATCCGGAATGAAGCGTGAACTGGAAGAAGAGCATTCCTTAGAGAGTGATTTACGAATGGAAAACTTAATGGAGTTTAAGAGTATTACAGCTTCTTTTGAAGAAAGAACAGGTAGTGTCAATTTAGGAGACTTTTTAGAAGAAATTAGTTTGATTGCAGATATGACAGAACATAAACCGGATGATGATGCTGTTACTTTAATGACAATTCATAGCGCTAAGGGACTTGAATTTGATGTTGTTTTCCTAATAGGTATGGAAGAAAATATTTTTCCTCATGCTAATTCGTTATTTGAACGTGATGGGATTGAAGAAGAGCGAAGACTTATGTATGTTGGGATTACCAGAGCAAGGGATTTGCTCTATTTAACCAATGCGAAGCGAAGAATGTTGTATGGAAAAGAAAGTATAAATCCTCCCAGTCGCTTTATCGAAGAAATTGATAAAGATTTAGTAGAAGTTACCAATAGTAGTGTTAAAGAAGAAAAAGTGTTTAATAAAAATACTGTTTATAGCGATGAAGAAGTAGAATGGCAAAGTGGAGATGTTGTTTTGCATGATATTTATGGTAGAGGGGTAGTTGTAGGTGTAGATAAAATGCTTGTTACCGTTGCTTTTAACAATAAGATAGGTATTAAAAAATTAATGAAAAATCATAAGAGTTTGAAAAAGGTTTCTTAATAGATAAATGAATATGTGTAATACTAAATAATAACTAGGAGGATTTATATGCATTTAACGTTGGTCGTAATGGCAGCAGGGAAATCAAGTCGTTTTGGAAGTCCAAAACAAACTACGCCTGTGGATAAAGATGGGAATTTTATTATCGACTATTCTATATATGATGCGATAAAGGCAGGATTTACTAAAGTGGTTTTTGTTATTCAAAAGGCAAGTTTAACGCTTTTTCAAGAAAGCATTGGAAAACGATTGGAAGGAAAAATAGAGGTTTGCTATGCTTTTCAAAGTTTAGAAGATATTCCTTCTTCTTTTGCTGTTTCTAAAAGAGAAAAGCCTTGGGGAACTGTGCAAGCTTTGCTTTGTGCAAAACCTTATATTCAGGAACCTTTTGTAGTGATTAATGCCGATGATTTTTATGGTAGAAATGCCTTTTTGGAAGCAGCCAAGTTTTTAAAAAGTGTAGATAAGCCTTATACTTATGCTAATATTAGTTATCGCTATGGGGTAACCAAAAGTCTTCATGGCTCTGTTAAAAGAGGAGTTCTAAAATTAGATGGAGATAGAATCGAGTCTATTCAAGAATGTCAAATAGAAACTGTTAATGGAAAAAATATTGCAACGCCACTTTTAGGGGAAGAATCTTTTGTTATTTCAGATGATGACCCAGTTTCTATGAACTTTTTTGCTTTTCAAGAAGATGTTTTTGATTTATTAGAAGAATATTTTAAAAATTTCTTTTTACAAGAAGAAAGTGTGGTTCTAGAAGGAGAAGTTATGTTGCCAGAATGTTTACAAGAGAATATTGAAAATAAAAAAATAACAATTTTAAATAAGCCTGGAAATAGTTTATGGTTAGGAATGACTTATAAAGAAGATTTACATATTGTGAAAACGAATATCCGAGTTTTAAAAGATACGGAAGGGTTTTATAATAATCATTTATGGGAGGATGCTTGTGGAAAAAGTAGAGATTGAAAAACGAATTCTTTATTTAAGAAAAATTATTAACGATGCAAATTACGAATATTATGTTTTAGATAATCCAACACTTACAGACCAAGAGTTTGATAAGTATTTACGAGAACTTGAAGTCCTTGAAGAGGAAAATCCAGAGTTTGATAGTCCTTTCTCCCCTACAAAAAGAGTTGGGGGAGAGGTCATTGACCGTTTTAAAAAAGTACGTCATAAAATTCCTATGCTTTCTTTACCTGATGTGTTTAGCTTAGAGGAGATACATGATTTTAATACGCGCATTATGAAAGAAAATGTAGAGCCTACTTATGTTTGTGAATATAAGATAGATGGTCTTTCAGTTTCTCTTCATTATGAAAAAGGGAATTTGATTTTTGCCGCTACTAGAGGAGATGGAGTTGTAGGAGAAGATATTACGCACAATGTAAGAACCATTAAGTCTGTCCCTCTTACTTTAAAAGAACCCATCGATATTGAAGTACGCGGCGAAATCTATATGCCTAAAAAAGTTTTAGAGGAATTAAACGAGAAACGAAAAGAGAAGAATTTACCATTACTTCAAAATGTTCGAAATGCAGCGGCAGGTTCTATAAGACAACTAGATTCTAAAATTGCTGCAGAAAGAAAACTAGATACTTGGATTTATCACTTGCCGAATCCAGAAGATTATGGAATAGAAACACATGAAGATGCTTTAAAGTTTATGAAAGACTTGGGTTTTAAAGTAAATGAAAAAGCCAATAGGGTTGTTACAGGAATTGCTGAGATAGAAGAGTATGTCAAAGAAACTTCTTTAAAAAGAAGTGAACTTCCTTATGAAATAGATGGAATTGTTATTAAAGTCAATCGATTGGCTTCCCAAAAAGCTCTTGGTTTTACTTCCAAGTATCCAAAATGGGCAGTAGCTTATAAATTTCCAGCAGAAGAAGTATTAACACGGCTTACGGATATTGTTTTTACGGTAGGAAGAACGGGAAGAATTACTCCTAATGCTGTTTTAGAGCCAGTTATTGTTATGGGTTCTACTGTAAAACGGGCAACTTTACATAATGAAGATTATGTTCTTATGAAAGATTTAAAAATTGGAGATATTGTTTCCATTCGAAAAGCAGGAGATGTTATTCCAGAAGTAGTAGAGGCAAAACTAGAAAGAAGAGATGGTTCAGAAAAAGAATTTGTCATGATAAAAAATTGTCCTATTTGTGGAAGCATTTTAGAAAAGAAAAAGGACCAAGTCGACCATTATTGTATGAATAAGTCTTGTCCAGCTAGAAAAGTGGAAGGTTTAATACATTATTGTAGTCGTAAAGCGATGAATATTGAAGGACTTGGGGATGAAATTATCGAAGATTTCTTTAACTTAGGATTTGTGAAAACGATTGTGGATATTTATTCTTTAAAAGAACACAAAAAAGATTTAATAGAGTTAGAAGGATATGGAACAAAGAGTGTTGATAACTTACTGTTAGCTATTGAGGATAGTAAATTAAATAGTGTGGAAAGACTTTTATTTGGTCTAGGGATAGAAGGAATTGGAGATAAAACAGCACTTTTACTTGCTAAAATATTTAAAAATATAGATGGTTTTTTAAATGCAAGTTATGATGATTTTCAAAACATACGAGACATTGGCCCAACCCTTGCTGAAAATTTATACGAATACTTTCATCATGTGGATAACATTGGTTTAATTGAAGAATTAAAAAATTTGGGCATTAACATGAATTATTTAGGAGAACCTGAGAAACATCATGATTTGATTAGCAATCGCCGTTTTGTGTTAACGGGAACTTTATCTTTTATGGATAGAGAAGAATTAAGCGCTTTACTTGAATCATATGGAGGAATGACTAGTTCTTCGGTTAGTAAAAAAACGGATGTTGTGATTGTTGGGGATAAACCTGGCAGTAAATATGAAAAAGCCCAAGAGTTGCATATTGAAATTTGGGATGAAGAAAAAATTAAAGGCATTGTGGATGCGTTATAGCAATGCTTTTTTGGGTGAATTGTAAAAGTAAATGCACATCCCAAAATAAGTAATTAAAATGGAAAAGTTATGACACATTAAAAATTGATATAAAAAAACAATATAAAAGTGTCAGAAAAATGTAATTTGGAAAAGTTATAGCACACTGGAATTCAAATAAAAATTGCTCTCATATTCGAGCAATTTTTATTTAATTATTCTATGCTTCTAAAATCATATAATAAATTTACAGAAAATAAATCTAGTAATGCTTCATAAACAAATTTCATTAATATTTCATTTGGTGTAGGGCTAATTGGTTCTTCTGTTTTGGATTTACAATATTCTTTCATATGAATCAGTTTGGAATCGTTTAAAGCGAATAAATTAAGATTATCCATAATAATTTTGCATATTTCCATTATAATGTATGTTTCAAGATTATCATTGTATTTTAAAGTTTTCCAGTAATCTCTAATATCCTTTGCATATTTAACAATATTAGAATCAGGTTCATTATTAAAATCTGGACAAGTATGATTATATAGTTTGTAATTATATCCTCCATTCTTTTCTAAATATTTTATAATTGTTTCTATTTTAACTAAAAATTCATCGTTTATCATAATGATATATGTGCCTCCTTCATTTCTTTATCATCAAGATATTTTCGTATATTTTGGATATTTTTATCTCCTAATAAATAAGGATTTAATAGGACTTTATCGTCATCAATCTTTTTAATATTTAACTTATCTAAAACTTCTTTTGGTATGTAGTCATAAATTAAATCAAATGGGCATTTACCATCTAGTGATTCTCTGTATAAACTATTAATATGAGAACATAACAAGTATAAATCTTTTTGGGTGTAGTGCTTTATTGAAACACCTTTAGGAATAATTCTTCTTATTAATTCATGATTATTTTCTAT
>CARMXJ010000058.1 GCA_949025205.1 uncultured Bacilli bacterium
CACTACTTATTTTATTGATTGTTGTTTGTGTTGCTCTACTACTCCACCAGGCATAGCTTACTCCTACCACTATTCCTAATAACATTAATATTCCCATTACAACAAAGATTTTCTTCTTATTATTTTTTTTCATATTTCAGTTTACTCCTACTCTATTTTTTGTATAGGTATATTTTAACTATATAAACTTTATTATAGGCAAATTATAACTATAAGTCAATAGGCAAAATATACCTATTATAAAATACACATAGGTGAATACTATGAATAGATTGAAAGAACTTAGAGAGGATAAAGATTTATACCAAAAAGATATTGCAAAACTTATACAAATCGACCAGTCTAATTATAGTAAATATGAATTAGAGAAAATCAGCATTCCACTAGATACTTTAAATCGTTTAGCTGATTTTTATGACACAAGTATTGATTATTTGCTCTATCGTACTGATGTAAGAAAACCCTATCCCAAAAGCATCATACAAGAAGATGAAATTTAGCCAAAATAAAAGAGTCATTTTTTTGACTCTTTTATTTAATGATTGATTCTAAGGCTAAAGTTATCGATTCATTTAATGATTTTTCACGATCTTCTTGGCTCATGAATACTTCACTAAATTTGCTATCAACAACCGTTAGGATACAAGCAGCTTGGCGTTCAAAGGAATCTGCTATATGAAATAAAGCAAATGCCTCCATTTCGCCAGCAATTACATGAATGTTTTTGGGAACTCTTTTTAGTACAGCTTCATAATTACTATAAAAATCAAAGTTTTCAGTAGTAATAACTGTTCCTTCGTGATAATGCATATTCATCTCTTTTGCAGTAGCAACAATTTGTTGTGTCAAGCTTTTGCTTGGATAAACCAAATGGGTTGGGTCTCCATTATAAGCGTATGCAAAATTTCCTTCATTATAAGCACTATTTGCTACTATGATTTCTGGTACATCTACTTCTGGAGTTAAACCTCCACATGTTCCAACTCTAATTATTTTTTCAACCCCGAAAAAATAAAATAGTTCGAAAGCGTAGATACTCATACTTGGCATTCCCATTCCACTTCCCATAACGGTTACGCGAGTTCCTTTATAACTTCCTGTAAATGCAAACATATTTCTTGTATCACTCACAAGTTTCGCTTCACTTAAGAAGTTCTCTGCAATATATTTCGCACGCAACGGGTCTCCTGGCATTACAACAATAGGTGCAATATCCTCTTTTGTACAGGCGATGTGTGCTGGTTTTATATGCTCTAAAACTTTTGGTGCCTTCACAATAATCACTCCTTATTA
The DNA here is from genome assembly GCA_949025205.1 of uncultured Bacilli bacterium. Lineage (GTDB taxonomy): Bacteria > Bacillota_I > Bacilli_A > RF39 > UBA660 > MGBC108787. The sequence continues at coordinate 1,294 of CARMXJ010000058.1, forward strand.
TTCTAACTATACTATAGCAAAAAAAAGTAAACCGATAAACAGTTTACTCTAAATTTTACTTTTCTTGACTAAATTTGACATTTTCTTATTTTACATATTATAGACTTTATTTCTTCCTTTGCTTCATTAAAAAATTCTAGGCGATACTCTTTTATTCCTATCCTTTTATATTCTTCTAAATGTTCTATTAAATCTATATTTTTATAATAAAAGATATGGGTTAAATGGTTTTCTTCAGGGTTTGTTATTATGGGATACAAAGCATTATTTCTATCTTTTAAAAAATACATATCTTTCCTTTTACAAACACTACAAACACTATCTTTGTTTACCAACATTCTTAAAGGACAGTGTTTTAAAATCATGACTTCTGGTTTTCCATATAGATAAAGTTCTATGGAACTTGGATTTTCTATATTTTGCATTATTTCTTTTACATCTTCCATTTTATTTTCTATGGATAAAGTGACTCTACTTGCTTTATTTCCTGTTAGAAAAGATACACTTTTGCTATTTGCTACATTGAAAAAATAATCCGTTACTACTTTATTTTTTTCTCCGTATTTATAAAGAGCACCTGTTTCTCCAACTAGTAAATTTTCGCCGATGTATTCTTTAAACTTTTGTTGGACCCGTGGAAGACGTAAAACTATATTTCCAACGTGCTTGTATTTTTCGTATAAACTTCCATTGGTAACATAAATTATGTGTACTTTTTCTTCTAGACAAATCTTTAATTGTTCTTCGTTTCTTACTAATACATTTAAATTTATGTTCTCACATTTTGCTATTTTATTTTGTTGCATTGGAATTATTTTATTTTCTAAAAAGGGGTGAGGAATTTTATTTTCTCTTACTTCTTGCAATTCTATTTCTAATTCTCTTCGAACATTTTTAAGCTCACTCATAGGGATAAATATGTCATTGTCCATATCTATCTTTATTTTTTTTATAACAAAAGGTGTATTTCCTAGACTACTGATTTTTTCTTGAATGATTTCTTTTTCTGTATTTTTACTCTTGGCTTTTTTGACAACTGTCCCATATTTTGTAACGGTATTTTCTTTATCCTTAAACGTTATTTCTAAAGGGTGTCCTTTTTTTGCTACTACTTCACAATCAATTGGTATTTTTTTCATTTTGATTTGTTCTAATTCTTTTATTAATTTACTGTCAATTGTTTTTAAAACTAGACCTTTGTTTTTCAAACCAATTTTATTGTCTACATAACAAATCGAATTTTTAGGAGCACTATTTATTAAAAGCCCTTTTTCGTTATATAAAAAATTAACTATAAGACCTTTATCTTCTTTTTTAAAACGAATACCATCTTCTTGGTTAAGTTCTTCTTTTAGTTTTATTTTGATTTTGGCTTTTTTTATTTCTACTACTTCTCCAATTTCAATTCCTTGATGATTGGAAGAAAGTACGTTCATTAACTCTTCGTTTTGGGCATGAAATAAATGTCCTTTGGTAAAGCCACGATTAAATAGTAGTGCAAGCTCTTTTCTTTGTTTTTCGGTGATACGTAGTTCTTTGTGCTCATTATAGTTATCGATTAGGCTCCGATATAACTTGGTAATAAATCCTACATAAGCCGGACTTTTCATTCGCCCTTCTATTTTTAGAGAATAGATATTTGATTCCATAATTTCTCTAAAGTTATCTAGCGTGCTGAATTCTTTTGGACTTAGTAAATATTCTCCTTCTGTTTGTATTTCTATATCTTCCTTTATTAGTTTAAAGGGCAGCCTGCAAATGCCAGCGCAACTCCCACGATTGCCACTTCTATCAAGTAAGAGACTACTAAACAAACATTGCCCTGAATAAGAGATGCAAAGAGCACCATGGATAAATGCTTCTATTTCCATACTGGTATTTAGATTTTTTATTTCTTCTAATGATAGTTCTCTTGCGAGTACTACTCTTTTGATTCCCATTTTTTCTAGTAATTTTAGTTGTTCTTTGTTGTGGTTATGCATTTGTGTTGAAGCGTGTATCTCTAAATTTGGATAGGTTTCTCTAACAAGTTTTATTAATCCTAAATCTTGCATAATGATGGCATCTACATTGTTTTTATGAAGGAAACCTATATAATTTAAGCATTCTTCTAATTCTTTTTCATAAATCATTGTGTTTACAGTAACATAAATTTTCACATCGTATAAATGGCAATATTTTATGGCACTCATCATTTTTTCTTCATCAAAGTTATCTGCAAAAGCACGTGCTCCAAACTTTTTGCCTCCAAGATAAACTGCATCCGCGCCATTAACAATCGCTTGTTTTAAACTTTCGAAATTGCCGACCGGTGAAAGTAATTCTTTTTTTATCATAACATCATCTCTTTTGGCCCATTATAACATATTTTTCCAAAACAAAAGAGGATTTTAATCTCCTCTTTCATCTAATGTCATTTTTTTATAATCCCAATAAAAATTTTCTTCATTTACATCTTTAATTATTTTTTATTTTAATGTTATTTGAAAAGGATCTGTTTTGCTTCCATCTCCACTTTTATATAATATATCTGTTTTCAAATAAAATGTTGGTCTTACTCCTAGTATTCGATTCATTACAAAAGTGTGTGTTATAGAGCCATCTAATTTAAGAACCCAGGCTTGAGGTCCATCTGCAGTATATAATGTCGATTCTGGACTAATTAACCAATTATCACTAGCAAGAAAAAGCCAAGAATTATTCTTATAATTTTCTTTATTATTGTCTATAGCATTTAACCAATATTGTTTCATTATAGAATATCCATAATCACTCGGATACATTAGACCTATTTTATCTATATGAAACAAAGCGCCCTGACTATATCCTTTTGTATTACTTCTTTCAAATTTGTAAAAATCTTCAGTAGTAAAGTTTTCTTGTGATAATATGCTAGGAGAACCTAAATACCATTTTGTTTTTTCTATGTATTCTTGATAAGAACCTAAAATTTCTAAATAATTAGTGTTAAGTTCCGTTTTTAGAGAGCCATTTTCCCAAGTATTACTTGCAGTAGTATTCCATCTATACCCTTTTCCATTTAAAGTGCCTGTTGAAGTTTCTGCATTTATTCCTACATACTCATTCATTTTAACAAGCTTTACTCTATTTTCATATGGACCAGTCTCACTAATTTGCGTTGGTATTACTCCGATTATCTGGTATAAATTTTCTTGTGTACAATTATTACTACATCCAAAGTACACATAATTATTTGGTTCTTTTCCAGTATATCTATAATCTGTTAGAGGAGGTGTTTGATCAGTAGCATCATGCATTATCTTTTCAATTGAAGCATCATTATAACTTTGAGATATTACGTAATCGGAAAATACTTTTATTCCTTCTAATGTATCTATATTAATGGTAAAACTTTTTCCTTGTTCTTCATTTTGATCTTTTTCTGTATCATTTATATATTCTACTAACATATAGAAAGTTTTATTTGTATTATACTCTACATTTACTGTTTGATAAATTGCTTTTCCATCTTCAAATATTCCACTTTTCACAGGATTCCCTAAAGATTCTGTCTTACATGTCATATTATCATAGACTAAACCTCTTTCTATGACCTTATGTGATGCTGTACATAAGTTATCTATATTTATGGTACTATTCTCTACTTCATAAAGTGTATACTTAATATGATCTTTAAAAAAATTTACTTGTGGAGTAAAAGAAATAGTAATATTAGATGAAATTGCATTTGTTGGACCACTTCCGGTAACTTTTATTGTTTTTATTACTTTATAGCCAGGCAAAATGTTACTTGCTTCAATCTTATTTCCGTAATCCATTCTTATATCAACTAAAGTGGCAGTTTCTTCTTGTATAGTACTATTTTCTTCATTTGATTTTATTATATTTACAGTAAAATAAGCATAACTAATACTTATTATTCCTAACAAACTAATTATCATAATAATCATTATTATTATTCTCTTATTTTTTAACTCCTGCCTTCCCTGCATTGATGGAATATTATTATTTTTGCTCATATTTTCTCCTATTTTTTAACTTTTTTTATTTTCTGTTTTATCAATATTTTTGTCATATGATATGTCCGACACTTCATATTTTCTTGTTTTACCAATGTATCCTAATAACGAAGTAGATGCCCAGCCAATAAAGGCTAAAACAAAGAAATAAATGACTCCAAATATTGTAAATTTTGGTTCTGATTTGGTAAGCAAACTAATAATAGATGCCCCAGCACTCATACTGGTTACAATTGTTAAACTATTAATTGATTTGCTTGTAACATCGGATTTTAAGCTAGCAAATAATTTTTGAGCAGAAGAAATATACGTTTGGGTCATATCCCATAAATATTTAATGTAATCCAATGTATCTTTTAATGTTTCAAAACGATATCCAGAAATTGCTAAGAATTCTGTTAACTCGGCATCACTTTTAGCAATTCTTTCCCGTGTGCCGATATATGTTCCCATTTGGTTAATTCGTCCATCAATTAAGTTTACCGTTTTAGCATATCCTTCTAATTTCGAATTAAACGCAACAATATCTGCACCTTTTACTATAGCATTTTCTTTAACATGGTCAATTTTTTCCCAAATGACACGATGAAGATTTAAATAACGATGAAGTTGGCCTTTAAATTCACGAATAAAAATTTGCTCTTCAATGTATTTTTCTATCTTTTCTAGAGATTGGCTTTTATTATTAATAAAATAGTATTTATCTCCGCGTACCACATCGTACTTTGCATTATTAAATTCAAAATATTTTTGCTTTTCTGTTCGAGATAAAAGTACAGAAATGTCTTCCTTTGAAGCCTTATCACAAATAATGAAATAAGGAAATACGGTTTCAATATTGGCAAGCTCTTTTGGAACAGGAGCTCCTAAACTAAATAAATAGCTAAATGCTGGAGACAACTTATTCTCGTAATAGTCCGTTACTTTATCAAGGTCTACAAACAATGTGTCTTCTGAAACATTTTTGTTATTTAAACAAATTAAGCCATCTTCATAAATTTTTACTGTTATTTCATAAGCTGTTGTAAATTCAATGAATTCTTCTCCTGCCACTCCATAATCAATTTTACCAATGGCTAGATTTTTATGAAGTTCATTTAATTTTTCTTGGTCCAAATCTAATTTTGAACTTTTTGCTCTTAAAAAATCATATATTTCTGTTAATTGTAGCATGGTTCTTTGGAACCAACCACCGATATAAACATTGGTTATTTTCATACTCTACTTCACTCTTTCTTTTTATTAAAACTATTTTCGAATGTCTACGCTAAAAAAGGTAGAATCATCTGCCAAAAATCCAAATTTTTTATAACAAGTATGGGCAGGAACACGAAAGTTTCGACTCCATAGCTTTAAAGCAATGCAATTTCTTTCTTGGCATACTTTTTTTACAGCTTCTAACATGTGCGTAGCAATTTTATGTTTACGATATTCTGGTTTCACACAAACGTGATTTAAAATGGCATAAGTTTCCATTCCATCAAAAAGTGTTGGAATTATTGCAATTCTTGTGTGCGCAACAATTTTTCCTTCTATTTCTCCAATGATATAAAGTTGATTTTTATCGTTTTCGTTTTCTTTATACCTTCTATCTGCTTCTTCGTACGTTGTATTTTCTTCAAATACTTCGTTACATAAATCCACTATCCCATGTATATGGGATGCGTCTGCTATTCTAAATTTTATTTCCATACTTATACTCCTTTTTATTAGAGTTGTTCGGAAACAAAAAACATGTTAAAATTTAGATAGCTAAACA
>CARMXJ010000059.1 GCA_949025205.1 uncultured Bacilli bacterium
TGATACCATTTTTTTCTTATATTTTAAATAAAACCTTTCCGGACAGGTCTATTATGCTTTTCTCTAAAATCTTTCAGATTTTTAGAAACTTGTTTTCGATTAAATTCATGAAATTCTTTTACCTCTTCCATAGTAGGAGAAATACCAACCAAATAGTCTATGGTAGTATGATAAAAATTAGCTAAATCATTAAGTCTTTTTAAAGGAACAATATCTTTTCCACTTTCATAACCAGTAATGGTAGAACGACTTACATGTAGGGCATCTGCAACTTCTTGTTGTGTATATCCGTAGTATAATCTTAAATCTTTTAGTATCTTGTACATACTATCACCTAGTAATAATTTTCTCTTAAAAAAATTTAAAATACGGGAATGTGTGGGATATAGTTATAAAATGTGTTATAATCGAATTAAAGTAGAAAAAGGTGAAGTGAAAATATGGTAAACAGTTTTGAAAAGTTAACCAAAATAAGAAATGAGAAAAACTATAGTTATGAAGATATGGCAACAAAATTAAAGATAAGCAAATGTTTTTATTGGCAATTAGAGCATAAAAAAAGAAGACTTTATTACGATATGGCAAAAAGAATAGCAGAAGTCTTTAACTTAAAACCGGATGATATATTTTATGAAAAAGAAAAATAACAATTTTTAAGGTGAATTTGCTATACTAATGTAAAAGAAAAAGACAAAGCATTTAAAATATAACAAATTTTTATTCTTTGTCTATCTAGTAATAACGGAGGAATAATGAAAAAAGTTTATATAATTCACTGCTGGGGTGGAAACCCAAAAGATGGATGGTATCCTTGGATTTGCAATCACTTACAAAAAAATGAAATAGAAGTCAAATGCTTAGAAATGCCAAATACATTGGTTGCCAAACCATTATGCGTTATTTGCAAAAGAAAAAAATAACAAAAATTGGAGGGATTTTGTTTGTAGCTCCATGGTTAGAATTATCACTTAAAGCTATTGAAAGTGAAGAAGACTATAACATTGCCAAACCGTGGTTAGAAGAACCTTTATTTTTAGAAAAAATAAAAAAATTTACAGAAAATATCACTTGTATCTTTTCCGATGATGATTATTTTGTTCCATTAAGTCAAAAAAGAATTTTTGAAAGCAAGCTAAGTGCCCATTGTATTGTTGTTCATAAAAAAGGACATATAAGTGAGGAAGATGGTATTTTTGAACTAAAAGAAATTCTACTAGCCACTTTTAAAATGTTGGGTTTGGAAATTTTAGAAATTGTAGATGAAAAAGGAAAGTTAACGAAAGAAATTTTAGAAAAAGAACTTGCGCATGACAAAAATTTACTGCATAACGAAATAGTAGTGCTTATTGTGAATGATAGAAAAGAAATATTGCTTCAAAAAAGAAGTCCTAAGAAAAGATTTAAACCAAATAAATGGGGATTATGTGCAGGACATGTAGATGCATATGAAACGCTTGACGAAGCAGCACTTCGTGAGATGCATGAAGAAGTTGGATTAATAGTAGAACAAGAAGATTTGCATCCTTTTTATAGAAGAGAAATAAATAAAAAAAGTATTAATTCAAATATCCAATATTATTACTATGTAAAAACAAATTTAAAAGAAGAAGATTTTACCATACAAAAGGAAGAAGTTTCAGAAGTAAAATGGGTAGCGCTAGAGAATATAAAAAAATGGCTAGAAGAAGGAATGACTTCTTTTGATAATTTCAAAGTTTTTGAAGAAATACAAAAAGTTTTAGAAAGAGAGAATTAAGGATGAACGACAATTACTTTATTATTCATGGAAGTTTTGGAAGTCCTTTTTCCAACTGGATTCCTTGGTTAAGAAATACTTTAGAAAATGAAGAAAAAGAAGTATACACTCCAGATTTTCCAATAGGGGTAGGGTACCAAAATTACGAAAATTGGGAGAAGTTATTCTCTGCTTATTTAAATGCTGGTTTAATTCACGAAAATACGACAATTATTGCACATTCTATTGCACCTGTATTTATCTCGAAATTTTTAATACAACACAAAGTAAAAGTGAAAAAATTGATTTTTGTCTGTGGATTTAATCAGTATTTAGGAATAGATGAGGCATACGATACCGTAAATAAAACCATGTATACAGAAGAATTAGAAAAAATAAAAAAATTTTGTAAAGACATTATTTGTTTTTATTCAGATAATGACCCCTATGTAAAATTAGAAAGCGAAAAAGAATTTGCAAACCTTATAGCTACTAAAGAGATTCTGATTTCGAACGGTGGGCATTTAAACGCCGAGTCAGGATTTTTAGAAGCCGAATTTTTGCTTCCTTACTTGTAAAGATAGAACAAATGAAACAAGCTCTATCTTTTTTATTTTCCTTGTAAAAAGAAAAGAAAAGTGTATAATAGCGTAAAACGAGGGATACTATGGAAAGAAAAAATGGCTTTTTAATTGTGGATGATTATAAAGAATTACCAGATGATGAATGCATTATAAGGGGTAGATATGCAGATTGCTGGTTAGAAAATAAAGAAATTTACTTATTTAAAAAATATCTTAACGTACTTACCTGTTATAGAGAAGTAATATTTTCTCGGTTTGCAACAAAAATAGGAATTCCAAATGTAGGGTATGACCTTGCCAGTCGCTACGGCAAACTTGGAGTAATTACCAAAAAATGTACAGAAGAGATTCCTACTTCAATGAAACAACTTCTTTTTGAATATATAAAAGAAAATTTTGCAAATAAAAAACAAGAGATGTTTTCTAATTTTTATCCTATATTATTTAATGTTGAAACGATTGAAAATATTTTAAAAGAAAGATATAAAGACAAGAAGAATTTTATTTTTCAAGAGGTACATGAAGACTTAATGACTAAGTTTATTTCCCAATTTTTATTGGCCAATTGCGATTTAAATACCAAAAACTTAGATTTTGAAGAAAGTAAGGGAAAATTTCTTCCACTTTATGATTTTGGAAGTTGTGGTATCGTTCATTTGAAACAATGGAAAGGCGAAGAAAACGTTTTTAGTTTAAAATGGATTTATACAGAAGACACGCAAGAACATCCCAAAAAAACATTACAAACTTTTTTAAATACTGCAGATAGTAGTGAAGTAGATTTATTTAAAATGTATTTAGAAAAAGCATGTGCGGTATCTTTAGATGATTTATTTGAAGAATTGGAATCGGAAATGCATGCCTTTTTCCCAAACGAAGCAAAAATGTTGCAAAGAAGAATAGAGTTTCATTTAAACGATTTACAAAAACAATGTAAGAAATAACGAAAGAAAGTTCTAAACGAACTTTTTTTTTCATACGGTTAAGTAGAAAGAGGAAAGGATTAGTATAAATGGAAAAAAGTGAAATAATTAAATCCATTGCGACACGTGGTAATGGTGAAATATATTTAGGTGTTGTTGGGGCAGTAAGATGTGGTAAATCAACTTTTATCAAACGTTTTATTGAAAATCTAGTGGTTCCAAACATTGAAGATGAATATGAAAAAAGAAAATGCTTAGATGAAATCCCTCAAAGTGCCGAAGGAAAAACAATTATGACAACAGAGCCAAAATTTGTGCCTTCTAGTGGTGCTACAATAAAAGTAGGGGAATTCTCAACCAATATAAAGTTAGTAGATTGTGTTGGGTTTGTCATTAAAGGAGCAAATGGCCATGTCGATGAAGATGGAAATCCAAGAATGGTAAAAACACCATGGTTTGAAGACTCCGTACCTTTTTATGAAGCGGCAGAAATTGGAACGGAAAAAGTCATAAAAGACCACGCAACCATTGGAATCTTAATGACTACGGATGGCACATTTGGGGAAATTCCAAGAGAAAATTATATAGAAGCCGAAGAAAAAATTGTAGCAGAATTAAAGGAACTCGGGAAACCGTTTATAGTGGTTTTAAATACCAAAAACAAAAACAGCGAAAGTGCATCTAATTTAGCAAGTGAACTTAGAAATAGCTATGAAGTGCCTGTCATTCCTCTAAATGCTACCGAAATGGAAGAACCAGAAATATTAAATGTTTTAAAAGAAGCCCTATATGAATTTCCAGTTTTAGACATAAATGTCCAAATACCAAAATGGGTACACGTTTTAGATAACAACCACTATATAAAAAAATATTATCTAGAAAAAATCAAAGAAAGTGTTGTATCTGTAAACAAAATTCGAGATGTGGATAACATTTTAGGATTATTTAATGATTCCGAAATTATTTCGAAAAGCTATATTAGTGAAGTAGATACATCAACGGGAGTGATTACGATTACGCTAGAAAGTAGCGATGCCTTGTATAATGAAGTGCTAAAAGATTTAATGGGCGATATGGTAACAACCAAAGCTGGACTTTTAAAAATATTTGCTAGTTATAAAGAAGGAAAAGAAGAACTAGATGGTATGAAAGAAGCCTTACGTATGGCCAAAAATACAGGGTATGGCATTGTCTATCCGAGCTTAAAAGACATGACCTTATCAACACCTGAAATTGTAAAACAAGGTTCTCGTTATGGTGTAAAACTAAAAGCGGTAGCATCAAGCATTCATTTAATGAAAGTAAATGTAGAATCCACTTTTGAACCAATAATCGGAAGTGAACTACAAAGCAAAGAATTAATTAATTACTTAATGAAAGACTATGAAGTAGATCCTGGAAGTATTTGGAAAAGTGAAATCTTTGGGCGTAGTTTAGATGTAATTGTCAAAGAAGGAATTCAAGCCAAATTGTCTGTAATGCCCGAAAATATGCGTTATAAACTAAGTCAAACGGTTACAAAGATTGTCAACAAAGGGTCAAGCAATTTAATTACAATTGTCATATAATTATCAAATTACTTGTTTTTTCTTGCTTTTGTCTAATTTATTTGCTATTTTTAGTATGTAAGGTTAAGCCCCTTATAAAAATAAAAAATATTTGGAGGTAAGAAAAATTATGTCAAAACAAGATGTAATCGAAAGAATAGCTGAACAAGCTGAAATATCAAAAGCTGCTGCAGGTCGTGCATTAGATGCTGCATTTGAAGCAATTACAGAAGGGCTAAAAAAAGAAGGAAAAGTTACTTTTGTAGGATTTGGAACATTTAGTGCGAAAGAAAGAGCTGCACGTGAAGGAATCAATCCATTAACAAAAGAACCACTTAAAATCCCAGCTAAAACTGTTGTTTCATTCAAAGCTGGAAGCAAATTAAAAGAATCAGTTAACTAATTGATATAAAAATTAGTAGTGGAAAAGTTAACCTCGTTGTGTTAACTTTTTTTTGTAAAATGATTCTATGAAAAACTAATAAGGCAATCGCATAAAAATTTGACGTAAACTAAAGGTTAGAATAGGGAATGACATTGAAGATAAGGTTTTCAATATTTTTGAAATCATTTGTATAACGTGTCATTTTTTGTTTTAAAGTAAGTTTATCACCCATCGAAGTATCAAGTCTGGCTAGATTAAAAACGATTTTTCTAATTAAAGATAAGTTCTCAATAGAATTGCCAATTCTACTTCGAGAATGGTCTTCATCTAAAATAACATCTAATCTCCAATGCAAAGAACATTCAATATTCCAATGTTTTCTAGTAGCATTCATAAATATTTGTATTAGAAAAGCTTTACTTAAAATATAGTAATGCTTGGTTATTTTTTCTTTATCATTTTCAATTCGATGAACATCTATTCTCCCGATTGCTTTGACACTTTTCCATTTCTTTTTATCAGAAATACAATCAATTTCATAAGATAAATAATAAATTCGTTTTTCCATTCTTCCATGGTCTTTCTCATAATCTGTTTCCCATATAGCAATGTTTACATCCTCTCTTTTTAAACCTAAATCAAAATAGGTTTTAATATCATACTTTAAATCTTTTTGATTGTCTTTTACTTTTAAAATATAGTCTCCTTTTTTCTCTTTAGAAGTAATTAAATTACATATTTCTTCTTGTGTACCAATTGCATCAATTGTTATGATTTTGCCTTCAATATCTAAAAGTTTAATAAGTTCAGGAATTGCTGTTATTTCATTTGACTTATCATCCACTTTCACTTGACCTACAGATATACCAATATCACTTAAAAAAGCAGATACAATATAAGGAGTATTACCACCATTTATTTTATCTCTAGCACTTTTAATGGCTTTACCATCTATACTTAGATGAAGTCCCTTATCTGTTACTATCCATTCAATAAATATTTCTAGAAATCTTTTATAATCTATCATAGCAAAGACATTTGATAAGGTATCATGAGAAGGAGTACCATTTTCTAAGTTTAATAGAGAAGTAAAGTAACTTTCATGAACTTTAAGAAAATCAGCTAAATTTGTGAAATCAGTATATCCACATAATATTCCATAAATAGTCATAATAAGGATGTTTATTAGTTCATGTCTTTTTCCTCGTATATCTCTTGGGTCTTCTAATATTTCAAAGTGATTAAGTAGTGTTTTCATTATATTCCTGCTCTCTATTATTAGAATATAATATATACTAGTGGTAAGTTAAATATATAGATAATAGAGAAAAAAGATGATATACT
>CARMXJ010000060.1 GCA_949025205.1 uncultured Bacilli bacterium
AGTAATTTATCTTATTACTCCATTTTTCTATGTCCTCAAGTCTGAACTGTTACAAATGATATTGAAAGTTTTGAAATCTATCTACCAAATTTTCATCAAATCAGTTATAATGAAATCACCGATAATATTGATAAAAGATTGTGGATTTTAGGTGCAAAGGATTTGGAGGAATTAAAACAAATGGAAATTACCGATGAAAATTTGAAAATTATACAAGAATATGAAAGATTATTAGAAAGCGATTCTCGATTTGGACTTTTATACAATGTTGAAAAAGACCAAAAACGTATGATAAGCTATTATGAGCAAGAAGGAAGAAAAGAGGGGATAAAAGAAGAAAAAATAACAACTGCTAAAAAGCTATTAAAAATGGGAATTGTTACAATCGAACAAATTGCGGAAGCTACAGAATTATCCATAGAAGAAATAAAGAAATTAGCAAATAAAAATTAAATCGTAGAAGAGAAAGCAGAATATGTTTTCTTTTTTTCTTTCCATAAAATTTTCACTCGTTTTTCATAATTTCTTCACTCTAGCCACAATATATTAAATTAAAATAGGAGTCGTTAGAAAGAGGAAAAATTATGTATGAAAATGTTTTTAATAGGGTAGAAGAAAAATACGTGTTAACCAAAGAACAAAAAGAAACATTTTTAAAGAAAATGGAAAAATATATAAAAAAAGATAATTTTTATGAATCTACCATATGCAATATTTATTTTGATACCCAAAATTATGATTTAGTTCTTCATTCCTTAGAAAAACCAATCTATAAAGATAAAGTGCGTCTAAGAAGTTATGGCATTCCGCATTTGGAAGATGAAGTATTTTTAGAAATGAAAACAAAATACAATGGAATTGTGAACAAAAGAAGAACAAAGCTTACCTTGCAAGAATTTTATGAATATGCAACAAGAAAAAAATTTGCTTCTTCCGACCAGGTAAAAAAAGAATTAGACTATTTATTTAGATATTATAAGTTAAAACCTGCTTACTTTATCGCATACGATAGAGTTAGTTATCAAGGAATTTTAGATAACAAGTTGCGTATCACTATCGATGCCAATCTAAGAAGTAGAAAAGAAGATTTGCAATTAGAACTCGGCGATGCAGGAAAAAAATTTTTTAAAGAGGAAAAATACATTATGGAAATCAAAACATTAGGAGCTATGCCTTTATGGCTCGTACATAATCTTTCAGAATTAAAAATATTTCCTGTGTCTTTTTCAAAATATGGAAGCATATATCAAAAAGAAATGGAGGGTCGTATATGTTAACAAGTTTATTTAGAGAGGGAAGTAGTAGTGTAGAATTAACCAGCATTTTAATTTGTACCCTTACCTCTATTCTTTTAGGTTTTGTCATAGCACTAACCCATAAGAAAACATCACATTATAATAAAGACTTTTTAATTACGCTTACTGTTTTACCAATTTTAGTCCAAGTAGTGATGATTATGGTCAATGGAAATCTTGGTACATCCGTTGCTATAGCAGGTGCCTTTAGTTTGATACGATTTCGAAGTGTTCCCGGAACATCAAAAGAAATTTTAAGTGTATTTTTTGCAATGAGTATTGGAATAGCTACTGGAATGGGACATATCTTATTTGCTGCTATTATCACAATAATTACTTCTTTTGTAATTTACATTTTAAGTAATACGAAACTATTTTTTAAAAATAGCCAAGAAAAAATTTTAAAAATAGCTGTTCCAGAAAATTTGGATTATACTACAATGTTTAATGAAGTATTTGAAAAATTTACAAAAAATTATGTACTAGAACAAGCAAAAACAACCAACATGGGGAGTTTGTTTGATTTAAGCTACCGAATTATTCTTAAGGATGCTATAAACGAAAAAGAATTTATAGATGAATTGCGTATAAGAAATGGGAATTTAAAAGTTGTTTTAAGTCATCCAATTGAAGGAAATGATATGTAAGTATGCAAAAAGAATGGAAAAATAAAAATTTTATTTTCGCTATTGGTTTTGTACTCATTGTATTGCTTATTTTTTGCTTTTGTTTTTTTCAAAATAAAGAGAAAATGAAAAATAGCGTAACAGATACGATAGATATAAATATCAATACCGATGATGATGAAGAAAAAATTGATTGGACAAAGTATGAAACCTATGCATATGAACTCACAAAAAGCTTAACTATTACAAAAGAAGGAGTTTATCAGTTAACAGGAACAATACCAGATGGTGGTATCACTATACATACAAGTGGCAATGTAAAATTGGTTCTTGAAAATGTAAAAATTACCAATCAAAAAGGACCGGCAATTTATGTAGAAGAAGCAGAAAATGTAGTAATAGAAACAACCAAGGAGAGTACCAATTTTTTAGAAGATGGAAGCATTTATTCTGGATACGATGCAGAGGTAAATGGAACGATTTTTAGTCATGACGATATCACTTTTGATGGAGAGGGAACTTTACTTATAAAAGCCAATAACGAAGATGGAATTGTATCTAAAGATGATTTAAAAATAAAAAATGGAACTTATGAAATAACAGCAAATGGCGATGGAATTCGCGGAAAAGATTCTGTATACATTCAAAATGGTACATTTAAAATAGAATCTTCTAAAGATGGAATAAAGGCAACGAACGATACAAATCCAGAAAAAGGATATGTTTATATAAAAAATGGAGATTTTGTTATTACGTCTGGTTTAGATGGTATACAAGCTGAAACAAAACTCTTAATTGAAAATGGAACCTTTTCTATAAAAACAGGCGGTGGAAGTTTGCTGATAAGCACTCAAGAAAATTGGGGACATTGGAACATGTTTGATAACAAGTCCAATAATAATACCAAAGAAAGTGCTAAAGGAATAAAATCACAAGATCATTTAGTCATTGAAAATGGAACATTCACAATAGATGCATCCGATGATGCCATCCATTCCAATCAGTATGTAGGAATAAAAAATGGTACATTTACAATCCTTAGCGGAGATGATGGAATACATGCTGATGCAGAACTAATAATTGAAGAAGGAACAATAAGAATTAATAAAAGCTATGAAGGAATAGAAGCTTCTAAAATTACTATAAATGCTGGAAATATACAAGTAACCTCTTTGGACGATGGCATAAACGTAGCAGGTGGAAATGATTCTTCTTCTATGAATAGACCTGGTGCTAATTCTTTTAAAGATAATGCAAGCGATAACACTTTAACCATTAATGGTGGAAATATTTATGTAGATGCATCGGGAGATGGATTAGATGCCAATGGTTCCATTTATCTAAATGGGGGAACAGTAGTGATAGATGGACCAGAAAATGCTTTAAATGGGGCTTTAGACTACGATAAAGAATTTGTAATAAAAGGAGGGACTATTCTAGCAGCGGGAGCAAGTGGCATGGCCCAAGGCGTAAGTTCTAATTCTTCTATTTATAACGTATTTATCCAATTTACAAAAAATTATAATAAGGGAGATAAAATAACCATTGTAGATGAAAGTAACAAAGAGATTATATCCTATACTGCAAGCAAATCCTTTTCTTCTTTAGTGATTGCTTCTCCTGATTTGAAAAAGGAAAACGCTTACACTATCAAAATAAATGACAATGATTATGAAACATTTGTTATTGCAAGTATTACAACAAATATTGGGAGTACAAAAGAAAATGGAAGGAATAATGAACCTCCTGGAAGAAACAAAACAGGGCATCGATAGGACTTAATTATTAAAAGGCAAAGAAAGTTGGAAAGAAAAAGCTAACTTTTTTTCATTTTCATATAGAAAAACACAAAATAATGTTATAATAACACCATTATAAATAACAAAATGTTGTATATACTAAAAAAGAGAGGTGCACTATGAAATACAAAAAGTTTGAATTCGATACATTTAATATTTATACTATCCAAACCGATAAATTTAAAAACTGTCATATGGAAATTCTTTTTTATGACAATGCCAAAAAAGAAGAACTAGGATTACGTAATTTTCTAGTGGATATGCTTTGCCATTCTTCTAAAAAATATCCGAAAAGAAAAGATTTAGTCATCAAATTAGAAGAACTTTACCAATCTTTTTTCTATGGAGTTACAAGTAAAGTGGGAAATATGGTGATGTCTAACTTTGTCTATGACTTTTTAAATCCGGAATTTATTAATGATAATGCCTATTTAAAACAAGTGCTTTCTTTTCCTTTTGAAATTATTGAACATCCAAATGTGGAAAAAGAAGCATTTGATGAAAGGTCTTTTAAAATTATCAAAAAGCGTATTTTAGCGGATATTGACTCCATAAAAGAAAATGCGACCAATTATGCTTTTCGTAAAGCTTTAGAGAATATGGATAAAGATTCCATTACAGCAGCATCTGTACTAGGAACCAAAGAAAGCGTAGAAGCTATTACTCCAGAAAGCTTGTATAAATATTATCGTAAGTTTTATGCCAACAGTCTTTGTAATATTTATGTTATTGGAAATCTAGATATGGAAGAAGTTGCTAAAATCATTAGTCGTTCTTTTCATAATAATTGTGTAAAGAATCATAGTGTTGAGCCATTCGTCGAAAATAAAGCAAGAAAAAAAGAACTTGTTGTAAAAGAACAAGGAAATTTTGGACAAACCAATCTAGTTATGGGATTTAATTTAGAAAAAATGACACGAGAAGAAAAAAGCACTACTTTAACTGTATTTGATGAAGTTCTTTGTGCGGGAGGATTAAAATCGAAAATATACAATGCTTTACGTGAAGAAAATGGCCTTTGTTATAGTGTATCTTCTATTTGTTCTAGATACGATAATATGTATTATGTCTATGTAGGGTTAGATAGTAAAAATGTCCCGCTTGCCATTAAATTAATTAAAAAATGTGTGAAGGAAATGGTGAGCGGAAAGATAACCAAAGAAGAAATGGATATGGCCAAAAAGCAACTAGATACGGCATTAGAAGTTGTTTTAGATAACCAAAACAGTCTAATAAATAACTATGCTTTTCATACTATTGTAGGAACACCTTTATATAAAGATTTAAAAAAGGCTTATCAAGAAGTAAACGTAAAAGACTTAAAAATGATTGGGAAAAAACTAAAATTGAACTTTGTTTATGAATTACAAGGAAAGGGGGAAGAGTGATGAAAGAGATTGAATTAAGGGGCTTAAAAGAAAAAATCTATTATGAAAAAGTCTTAAAACAATTGCCCGTTTACATTTGGAAAAATGAAAAAGTAACGGGAGTTTTTTCTGCTCTTTGTGTCCGTTTTGGCTCTATCCACCAAGAATTTAAATTAAATGGAGAAAGCAAATACAATAAAGTTCCGAGTGGAATCGCTCACTTTTTAGAGCATTTAAACTTTTATGAACCAGATGGCACAACAGCAACGGATTTTTATGCAGAATATGGAAGTGAAGTCAATGCTTTTACTACATTTGATTACACTTGTTATCATGTGTATGCTACCAAAAAAATAAAAGAAAATCTAAATCATTTGCTCGATTTTGTTTTGACTCCTTATTTTAATAAAAAGATGATAAACAAAGAAAGAAGCATTATCACAGAAGAGCTTACTATGGATGAAGATGTACCAGAAACAAAACTATATTTTACTCACTATGCCAATATTTTTCATAAATACAAGTATAATGAAACCATAACGGGAACTAAAGAAGATGTAGAAAAAACAACTTTAGAAGATATTGAACTTGTTTACAATACTTTTTATCATCCTAAGAATATGTTCTTAATAATAACGGGAAATGTAAATCCTTACGAAATTGTAAAGTGGGTAGAAGATAACTTAAAAGAAAAAAAATTATCCTCTTATAAAAGTCCAAAATTAAAAAAAGTAAAAGAACCAGCTAACATCGTAAATGATTACAAAGAAATGGAAGGAAATGTTGAAAATAGTAAATTAAAAATTTCTTTAAAACTTCCTATTAATACCTTTAAAAATATAGATACTATCGAACTTCGTTTAATACTCTCTCTTATTTTAAATAGCAATTTTGGACCCACAAGTGATTTAAAAGAATATTTAATGGAAAATGAATTAATTAATTATATGAATGCCTCTCGCTCTTTTATTGAAGATTACATAATTATAACGATTTCTGTAGAAACAAAATATCCTAAAGAAGCCATTAAAGCAATAAAAGAACAATTAAAAAATTTAGAAATGACAGAAGAAACTTTGAAACGTAAAATAAATTCTAGTATCGCAACTCTTGTTCTAAATTATGATGATATTATGGGAGTTAATAATTTAATTCAAGAAAATATTTTATCGTTTGATCATATTGTTGAAAACGAAAAAGAACATTTGGAAAATATAACTTTAGAAATGGTAGAGAAAGTGATTAAAAAAATAGATACAAAGAACATGGCCATTACAGTATTAAATCCACAAAAAGAAACAGAAAAGCGTAAATAGATGTTTCTTTTATTTTTAAGGCAATCGCATAAAAATTTTACGTAAAGTTATAAATGCCCTTTAAAATGGG
>CARMXJ010000061.1 GCA_949025205.1 uncultured Bacilli bacterium
TTATGTTCGTGCTAAAAAGAATGAATTCCCTAACTCTAAAAAAGGTATTGAATATTATTCTACATAAACCTACTACTATCATATGTTATCTAAAGCCTGTCTTTATCTAAGATACTACTTGCACTTTTTTAAAATTTTAACTGGGCCTTCAAATAATACACAAGTATTAGCAAAAATTTCACATAATATAGCATCTAACTCTCTTTTATGTGCCACTTGATTTAATTTAACTATGTCATTTAAAGGAAACTCTTTTAATACAACATATTTAAGAAAAAAGAAACTATTTCTAAAACTATTTAAATCTATTGTTCTTTCCGGTTCTATAAGTTTATCAATTCCAATATGAGAATTAAATTTATCTTGTAAATGTAATGAAGAATTATCTTCAATCAAAAAATTCATGATATTATATTTTACAAAATCAGAAATAATATCTAAATTATTTACATTATACCAATCATTTAATAGCCTAATTAATTACCCTTAAAAACCCTATTTCTATTTTTCCTTTTCATTCACTATTGATAACATTATACTTTCTCCCATTCTACTATTTTAAATATAGATATGTGAACCAATATATGAAAAAGACATTTAACTGTCTTTGTATTTTTTATGGTGTCCCCGATTGGAATCGAACCAACGACCTATCGCTTAGGAGGCAATCGCTCTATCCTACTGAGCTACGGAGACATAGCTACATTTTAACACAACACTGGTTAAAATGCATTGCAAAATCAATCTATAGAAATAAGCTCGTATTCTCTTGTACCTATTCCTTGTTCTTCAGCACTTTTAATAGTTAAAAGCCCATTTCTCGATTCGATTCTTTCCACTAAATGATCTCTTCCTGGATCACTTGAATTGTATACCAAATCAATACAAGCTTGGTCTAAAGCAACAGGGTCTAAAGAAGCAAGAATTCCTATATCTTGCATACATGGGTCTTCTGCTATATAACAACAATCGCAATCTACAGACATATTCACCATAGCATTGATATAAACAATTTTATCTTTATAAAAATCTGTAATTGTTTTCGCAGCATCTGCCATAGACTTCAAAAAAGAATCATGATCGGCGTTCATAAGTTCTTCAAAAGAAGCATGTTCTACTCCTCCTGTATGAATATAGCTTTTTCCTTCCCTTGAAGCAAGTCCAATACTCATATTCTTAATAGCTCCTCCAAAACCACCCGCAGGATGTCCCTTAAAATGAGAAAGCATTAACATAGAATCGTAATTCTTCATATTAGCTCCTACCATATTTTTTTGAATTACGGCTCCATTTGGATTTTCTAAAACATCTTCTGCTTCACTATCTAAAATATCTACAGTAAAGTATTTACTCCAACTATGCTTCTTCATAAGTTCCATATGTTTTTCGGTTGTATTTCTAGCGCCTTCATAAGCAGTATTACATTCTACAACTGTTCCATTTACATGTTCTATAATGTCTTTCACAAAATCAGGTTTCATATAATTTTGGTTGCCTTCTTCTCCAGAATGCAATTTTACAGCAACCTTACCAGGAAGTGTTACACCTAGCGCTTCATAAAGTTTCACCAAACTTTCCCCTTCTATTTTATTTGTAAAATACACTTTTGCTTTTTCCATATTCTATTTTCTCCTTTTCTATTTACCAAAATTTTCTGCTACACTTGGAATGTCTTGCAATTCAAATCGATATTTTTGTGTAACATTTGGATACTTTTCATGGTCAACCTCACTTAAAAACATCACAGTAGGTCGAATCCACAAACTCATATCTCCATATAATCTTCTATACACAACATATTCTTCTTTCGTTTCTGAATTTCTAGCAATATCCAAAACCAAATAATAATCTCCTTTAAAATGTTTATAAATTCCATTTATTTTTAACTCTCTCATTAATATCTCCTTTATTTTTTCTTCTATTCTTATTCATATGTCCTAAATAAATCTTATCATAAGTCTTACGTTTTTCCAAATATTTTTGCCTTACGGATTTGTAACTTTTGTCACCGTATAATGCTTAAATTTCAAGCGATTTAAAAATGCCAAATAATCTTCATAATTTAAAGATTGCACTTCACAAGCACTATCAAACCCCGGATAATCATAATAAGATAAATTTAGTTTAAATTCTCTTGAAACTCCAAATGGTGTAGAGTCACTACACAGCTTTTCCATTTTTTCCAATTTCAGTTGATTTAGAAAAACTTCTTTATTATTGTTATGGTCTCTTTCAAAAACTCGACGAACTCGTTTTACAAATTCCTCTTCTTGATTGACATAACCAGCAACATTAATAACCAAATAATCTTCAAAAAAATCAAAATCTCTATGTAATCCCATCTCCACAATCTTACTGTCTAAAAGTTCTTTATACAAAGGAGAAATGAAAGAAAAATTAAGGATTAAAAACAAACCAATATAATACGAAAGCATTCTTCTATTCTCTTTGGAATAAAAAGAAAAATCGACTTTATAACAAACATCTACATAGTCTTTTGCAACGGGCATTTTAACGACTTCATATTTTTTTACAACAGATTTTGGCTCTTTCAATTTTTGGCAAGAAAAAGAAGTATTTTTAAAGGAAAGGCTTTCATATATTTCTTCTATTTTAGAAATCATTTCCTCTACTTCTATATTTCCAGCAATAAATAAAACTTCGTTTTGGGGTTGATAAAAAGTATCGTAACATAAACAGACATCATGATAAGAAAAATTTTTCACATTTTCTTCTGTACCTAGCCCTCCAACATAAGAATAATGATGAAACAAATTTTTATTACGTGTATAATAAACATTTCTTCCTACTTCATCATTACGCATGCGAATTTCTTCATAAATAGGAGGTTTTGTATCCATTACATCTTTTTCGGTAAATACTCTTTTTGATACCCCAATAAGTAAATGTTCTAACGCAAATAAAGAATTCTCTACAGTATCTACATAAAATTCCGTCATATAAGTACTTGTAATTGCATTCGTAGACATTTGCATTGGACCAAAAAGTCTTGTAAAATTTCCAAAGCAATTTTTTTCAAACACCAAATGTTCTAATAAATGAGCCATGCCATCTTCCATGTGGTAGGCTTCTTCCTCTAAAGTAAAGTCACTCGTAAAACCCCCATAATGTACTAGCAAAGAAATAACAGTAGAATGTTTTCTTTTATCTGGATAAAAATAAATCTGCAATCCATTTTTTAAACGTTTATAAATCAACTCATTTTTCATGCGTTCCCTCCAAACAATACACCGTATCTAGAAAAAAGCGTTTTATAAAAAGAGTAATATCACAAGCACTAACATTTTTTATTGTCTCATACTCTTTAGGTAGCGGTAAGAAACAATCAAAATAAGCATCTTCTAAATCAGAAAGCAAAGAGAAAATAGAATCTTTCTGGCGTTCTAAGTTCACTTTTTTTCTTAACTTTACTTTTTCTAAATAGGACTCAACAAAAGAAGTATCTTGCATTTTTTCCATAACTTCTTCTATCACTTTTTTGGCTGTCTCTTTATTTTGCCTTTTAATACTAGCTGTAATAATAAAAACACCATGAAAAAAATAACAACCAGAAGAAACCACATACACTAAATTGTTTTGGATTCGTAAAAATTCTTGTAAAATGGAAGAAGACTGCGAACTTAAAAGAAAACGAACCAAAGACAACATGGGAATATCTTCTTTTTTAAAATCTTTTATTTTGTAAGCATACTTTAAAATGGTTTGGTTATAATCCTTTTCTTCTTCTACTGTCTTTCCCTTTTTTGGTACCGTATACGCTTCTATATATTTTTTTGTAACAGAAACAACCGGATAATCTGGTAAAGATGTAAGTATAACACTTTCCATTTCTTCTGTAATATTACCAATTCCAAAAACAAGAGGTCTCTTTTTGCCAATTACTTCTTCATAAAAAGCATAAAGCTCTCTAACATCCACTAAATCAATCTCTTCTTGGTGTTTATAAAGACTATCCTCAAAATAACCCGCATCATCTATTAAATCATCCAAGCGAATAGAAGCATATCCCTCTACTTTTTTCAAAGTATTTTGTAAAGAAGTTTTTAACTTTTGTTTCGAGGTAGTAAGTTCGCTTTCATAAAAACAGTTTTCTTTTTGATAAGGATGATAAATAGCATCCATAATAAAAGAAAACGTATCCGAAAAAGAATAACCACTTTCTTGTAAAACGGCATTATCAGGCAAAACTACCGTATATTTAAAACAATCCTCTTCATTGGATAATCGTGCGTGAGTAAGGGAAAAACCTAGAACATAGTTACTTATTAAAGCATTAGAAAAAGCTTCCTCTGTTGGGAAACGATTTGTTTTATAGGGAAGCATACGCAAAAGTAAAGCTTGATAAATCGTATACTCTTCTCTTTTTTTAAAAGGAAAAAGAAATTCAAGTACTATTTTATTAAAATCTTTGGTTTTATAAAAAATGGGTTTTCTATCTTTTCTTATCATACATATATCAGAGCTTCATTCTATTTTTGTAGTGTAATCATGTTAAAAACAAAAAGCAAATAGACCCCTAATTTCATTCCTACTTTATACCTGTTTTGTTCATAAATAGCAACGACTTTATCTACAATTGTAAGGCAAAGACTTTCTTTGTATTTAGGTAAAACCTTACACATAGGAAACATGTGTGATTCTATCATATTTTTTTGTCTGTCCGTCAATTCATAATACTTACTCGCATTTAAAAGAGCCATTCCTGGGTGTTCCACTAAATTTTTAACAGGACCATTTTCTTCCAATTGATAGTCAAAATAGAAATCATGTAACAATGCGGCTTTGGTTGCTTCTTCATAATGAAGTCCCAATTTTTTTGTAACCGTATAAACACCCTTAGCAACACGATAAGAATGTCCATAACGAGATATCCCATGATGCATTTCATTATCTAACTCTCTAAAATTTTCATTTCTATCTATATCTGTAATAATGTTCTCAAATTCTTTTTTTTGAAGTGTTGTCAATATCTTTCACCTCGTGATTTTAAGTATAGCATATATTTTTTAAAATAGCTATCCCTATAGAATATGTAAAAAAAAAGAAAAAAGAACGATAGACGTCCTATTCCTAATTAAATCGATATACTTTTTGGGCAATTTTATACCCTTGTAAAGTGATAAAGCTACCTACTTTGCTTGGCAAATAAGTAAGTCCTGCCAGTTTAGAAAACTTCAATTTTTTATATAATTTTTTATCCATCTTTTTCACAAATTGCCATAATTTTTCTCTTTTTTGCAAAGATTCCTTATCTTTCTTTTTTAAAAGCAATACCGAAGAAATTGTCATCATCATAGAAAAATAGCTTAAAAGATAACGATATAATTTCGAATTTGTATTTTTTAACGTACTTAAATCTACACTCTCTGCTATTAACTTCGTCACTTTAATTTGTTGGTCTACTCTTCCTATCATGACACTTTCATTCACCGATTGGTCTTCTCTTCCAATATAATAATGATACAAATCATAATCCAAATACAAGATATTTTTTACATAAGGAAGAGGTTGATAAGCAAAGATATTATCCACATAAAAAGTATGTTCTGGAAGCTTTACTTTGCTTTTTTTAAGAATGCTTGTCTTATAAACGAGCGAATGCATAATTAAATATTGGCTTGGTTTAAACCTTTTAATCTCTTGCCAAGTACAAATACTTTCCACAGGAAAAACATTTCGATAACGCATTACTCTTTGTGTTCCTTCATCCAAATGGTCATAAATGTAATTACAAACAAATAAATCTACTTTTTCTTTCGTTTTTTCAAGTTCTTTTATTTTGTCTAAAAGTTTTAAAAGAGAATTCTCATCCAACCAATCATCACTATCGACAACTTTAAAATAAAGTCCTGTAGCTATTGCAAGTCCTGCATTCACACCACTTCCATGTCCGCCATTTTCCTTATGAATGACTTTTACAATATTCGGATATTTCTTCCCATAACTATCTGCAATTTTACCTGTTTTGTCTTTGCTACCATCATCTACAATGATAATTTCTACTTCTTCTCTACCTACAAGCAAAGAATCAATACAACGTTCCATATATGTTGCCGAATTATAACAAGGAACTGTAAAACTTATCTTTTTCATTAACGACCACCATCTTACTTATAAACATTGTATCATAGTTTTAGCAAGAAAAAGTAAAAAACTACGTTTTTCACTAAGAATCCCCCAAAGGGATTCATT
>CARMXJ010000062.1 GCA_949025205.1 uncultured Bacilli bacterium
ATGATACCATTTTTTTCTTATATTTTAAATAAAACCTTTCCGGACAGGTCTATTAAGAAGATAATATACTTTTTTCCCATTTTTTTCTAAAACAGTACCTTCTACTTCGATAACATCAGATGCGCTTACCTTTGTTCCTAGCTCACGAACAATTTTATCGTTTACTTTTACTTTTCCATTTACAATTAGTTCTTCTGCTTTTCTTCTAGAAGTAAAACCACTGTTTGCAATTACTTTTTGTAGTCTTTCCATAATATCCTCCTAATCTTCTACTTTCTCGTACACATCTAGTTCATTTTTAAATAACAATTTAAACTCTTTTGGAATTCTTGCAGACCATTTATATTCTTTTTTATTTATTTTTAAACCTAAAATAGATGCATGAAGTCCTAATCTTCCTAAAGGATTTTTTTTACCTCCATATTTCTTATCTCCCACAATAGGATATCCCAAATCACTAAAACCTACTCGAATTTGGTTTTTCTTTCCAGTTTCAATTTGAATACGTAATAGGGAATACGCTTTTGTACTTGCAAGAGATTCATAATGCGTAATAGCAAGACTTCCTTTTTTAGAATCAGTGGAACGTACTTTTAACGTTTTATCTTCTATTAAATACGATTTTATTGTACCCTTCTTCGTTTTTACATTTCCTTCTACGATTGCCAAATACTCTCTTATATAAGCTACACTATTCCAATTTTCTTGTAGCTCTCTTTTTACTTTTTCACTTTTTGCAAAAACAACAATGCCAGAAGTATCTTTATCCAAGCGATGCACTATAAATATTTTATTTTTGGGATTTTGTTTTTTAACATATTCCCTTGCTTGATGATAAAGCGTTTTAAACATTTCTTTTTCTGTAGCAATTGTTAGTAGTCCCGCAGGTTTATTAATAACTAAAAGCTCTTTATCTTCATAAATAATATCCATTTTTTTATTTTTACTCATACATACTCCTGTTTTTACTAAAATTAACGATACAGCGTTAACAAAATTTTTTATATTTATTGTATAATTTCTATAGGAACATTTAATAGTTGGGTGATTGCCAAACTTCATTAAAGAAGGGAGGCGGTAAAATGAACAAGAAAGATTTTCTTATCTTTTCTCTAGTAATTCTTATCTTCTTATTAGTATTATTACTATTTATAGTTTTAATATAAAGAAAATCACCTAACTCAGCATTGAATTAGGTGAACCATATTCTTATGGCAACACTCAACACTGCAATATTGAATGTTCCTCATTTTTATTTTATGCAAACTTTCTTGCTAAATACATAATAGCATAAAACTGTATTCTTGACAAGTTAGCTATTTCCTATTTTTCCTAAAAATAACGATACATCGTTAATAATTCTCAATATCTATATAGTATAATACTAGTAGGGAATATTTTAACAGTCGAGTGCTTGCCAACTTTCGTGAGAAAGAAGGCTGATGATATGTATAAGAAAGACTTTTTGATTCTTTTTCTTATCCTAATTATCTTCTTACTCATAGCCTTACTTTTTACTTTAATAAAGTAGTAGTCTATAATAAGAGAAAAGCACTCAATTTACATTCAGTAGATTAAGTGCTTACACAAATTAGTGGCGAGTACTCAACATTGGAGTGTTAAGTATTCCCTTTTTTATTTTATGCAAGTTTCCTTGACATATTCATACTAACATAAAATGCAGAAGATAGCAAATTCTAATTTAGTATATATTTTATATAAATCATTCTTATTATTTTTCATTTTTTTCTTTTATTAATCTAGGGATTTCTCCATTTAAAACACTTAATAGATCTTCTAAATCATCTTCGGTAATATAATTCTCTGGATACAATTCTCCTAAAACAAAACTTACATATTCACATGAAATTTTAAATTGTGGTTTAACATTATATTGAATAGTTGTTTGTTGGGTTGGTACATCAAAAGAATAATATTCTGTATAAACTTCATCTGAAATCGTAGAAGAAAAAGTTTTAATATCTCCCCAACAGATTAATTGTGCATCTCTATTAGAAGGTGCTTTATCAAAGACATCTATCAATGTTGTATGAATATAAAACTTATTATTAGAATCAAATATATCAGTATATACTGTAGTAATTATAATCGGCTTTTGTAAATATTTAGATGAATCACTATTCATATAATTTTCTGAAGGAGTGTTTTTAAACAAGGATTCAACACTTTCTGAAGAAACCTTTTCTTCTACTTCAGTGTATATATCATTTGCAACACAAAAATAATATTTACTTTCATTATCATTTTCTACTTTTATAAATTGAAAACGATAAGAAGACAAATCCAAAAGATTAATATCTTCATCTATTTGATGTTCATTTCTATATTCTTGCTCTGTCGGCTTTTGTTCTGCAGCCTTTGCATTAGCAGTATTCGAGCTTAAAAGAACGACAGCTGACAATGCAATTAAAGACTCTCTTAAAATAAATTTCTTTTTCGTCATATAATAATACTTCCTTTTTTTCGCAATATAATACATGAGCTCATATTACTTTGTCAAGCAACTATCTCTCAGAGCAAAATGTATTAGAAAGACGAAATTCTTTATTTTAAATATTTCTTGTTTCTTCTGGATTGTGAATCTCCTTTTTGGTTACTAAAATATTTTTCATTGATTTTAATTTTTCTTTTAAACTCCTTTTTGAATTTAAAGTTTTTTGTTTTTCAATAGCTCTTCCAAAATAAACAAAATTCCAAGATGCAGTACAATAATTTCCAACTGCATTTTTTCTTTCAGCAAAACCAAAATCATTAAAATTCTCTATTTGGATAGTTAAGTCATTATTTGGAATTCCTCGAGTTTCCGAATCAAACCAATAGCTTACAATTCGTTGTTTCCGGTTTAAAGATAAAGAATACCTTTCTTCCACAATTTCTCCATCAAAATGATTTTCTTCTTTTTGTTTTTCTGCTATTTTCCGAACAACTATAGCATTATCTTCCACTGAAATATAACTTTTTCTAATAAAGGATTTATATTTATCATTTTCTTCTAAAAAAATATTACCCCTATAAAAACTATTCTTAGAAGGAGGAATTTTTGGAGTAGGAGTATCCGAATACCAAACATTTCCACTCTCTAAAATTCTAAAGTTATCATTTCCTTTCTTTAATTTTTCAACACATCCATTTGCATTAATATCCATCCCTTTAATAAAATCATCACCTAGAAATTCTATTATTGACAAATAAATACCTGTTTTATTTTCCAAAAACGTAATGACATTATGATTTACTCCAGCTAATGTTAAATAATTTCGAATCGTTAGTTTATCATTCATCTATTATTCCACTCCCATATTTTCATTCTTTTTCTAATAAATTATCTACCGCTTTTAACACGCCAAGTTTGCCATATTCATAAGTTAATCCCCCTTGTTGATAAGCGATAAAAGGCTCTCTTAGGGGTCCATCGCAAGAAAGTTCTATACTACTTCCTTGGGTAAAAGAACCACTCGCCATAATAATCTCATCTTCATATCCTGGCATATCTCCTGGAATGGGTGCAAATGCAGAATCGATTGGAGAACCGGCTTGAATTCCCTGACAGTATGTTATCAAATCTTCTCGGTTATGAAAGATAATATTTTCTACGATATCTGCTCTTTCTTCATTATATCTAGGTTCAACATCATATCCAAGCTTTTCTAAAATCAAACTTGTAAATATTGCTGTTTTTAAACTACTGGCAACAACAGAGGGTGCAAAAAATAAGCCTTGTAAAATACTTTTATTAATCCCAAGGGTTGGACCTACTTCACGGCCTTCTCCAGGAAGTGTTAAACGCTCTCCACATAACTCTATTAAATCTTTTCGTCCTACAATATAAGCACCATTTGGTGCAATTCCTCCTCCTAAATTTTTAATTAGAGAACCCACTACGATATCAGCACCCACTTCACTAGGTTCTTTCATTCCTACAAATTCACAATAACAATTATCCACCATCACAATAACTTCTTTATCGATTTCTTTTATAAAACGAATCACTTTTTCTACACTTTCAATCGAAATACTTTTTCTTGTAGAATATCCTTTACTTCTTTGAATTTCAATAACCTTAACCTTATGTTCCTTTAAATAAGCCCCAATTTTTTCATAATCAAAATCATCATCTACTAAATCGATTTGGTCATATAAAACGCCAAAAGATTTTAAAGAACTATGATTCTCTTTTATTCCAATCACTTCATGAAGTGTATCATAAGGAAGTCCACTAATCGAAAGAAGCAAATCAGAGGGACGTAAAAGGGCAAATAAACAAGTAGACAAAGCATGAGAACCACTTACCATTTGACTCCTTACAAGAGCATCCTCTGTTTTAAAAATAGTAGCAAATATTTTTTCAATTACCTCTCTACCAACATCGTTATAACCATAACCACTAGTTGACCCAAAATGACTTTCATTTACCTCATTTTTTTGAAAAGCACTTAATACTTTCATCGAATTATATTCACATACTTCATCTACTTGTTTATAAATATTTTTTAATTCTTCCTCACAAACATTGGCAAGTTTGGCTACTCTTTCACTAATTTCTAACATTTCATATGAATTCATCGTTTTAATTCCTCACTTTCTTCCTTTGACATTAATATACCCCCCCCCCGATAATTTACAATAGCTTTATATAGAAGTTTAAAAGTATTATTTTTAGAAAAAACATCCTCACTTTCTATTATTTCTTCTCTATTTCCTACTACCATATAAGACAGATTTTTTCGATGTTTTAGAAAAAAATTTTTATAATCTAAAAACCATTGGTATTGATTTTCTGATAAAACATTGGGTAAATAAACAACTACTGGGTCTCCATGACAAACAATTGCGTGTCCTAAACTAACTAATCTCTTTTGCCATACAATTCCACCATAATATTCCGCTTCTAGTCCAAGATTTTCAAAAGTTATACCTAAATGATATTTATCCGAAAATTCTTGTACTTTCATCGCATGAAATTCTGTATCTTGCACATCCCGATAAAATAGGGGAACATTAAGAATTTCTTCATTAGGAATAATGGCTATAGCTCTATTCATTTTAAACCACCATCTACACGCACTACACTACTATTCACATAACTAGCTTCCTCACTAGCTAAAAAGACTACTACATTTGCAATTTCTTCTGGTTTAGCAAAACGTTCTAATAATACTTTTTTCTCTTCTTCTTTTAAATAAGTGGGATTCATTTCTATAACTGCCTCTGTACTTGTCCACCCAGGAGCTACTGCATTCACTCGAACAAAAGGCGCTAGAGATGCTGCAAAATTATACGTTAACGAAATAATACCCGCTTTAGAAGCATCATAATCCATAGAGTAAGTTTCGGATGTATCTATTCCATTTGTTGAAGAAATATTGACTATCACTCCACTTTGTTGTTTTAGCATTTGTTCCCCAACATATTTACAAGTTAAAAATGTCCCTCCTAAATTGGTATTTACAACACGATTAAACTCACTCCCAGATTTCTCATTAAAATAATTATCTTGACAAAGAGCAGCATTGTTTATAAGTACATCGATATGTGAAAAAGCTTCTAACACACTAGAAACCATTTCTTTTACTTCTTCTTCTTTTGAAATATCTGCTCTTTTACACAAAACATTTATAGAATAAGTATTTTCTAATTCTTCTTTTAAAGCATAAGCTTCTTTTTCACTTGTTAAATAGTGAATAACTATATCATAATCGAATGATGCAAACTTACGTGCAATAGAAGCTCCAATTCCTTTTGCCGCTCCAGTAATTAATACAACTTTTTTAGTCATTGTAAATCCCCATTTCATGTCTCTATTTTAACATCAAAAGAAAAAAATTCCTACATTTTATTTATAGGAACTAATTCTAACTGGAAGCCATCTATGAAAACGGTTTAAAACATTAGCTTCCTTAAATTTTTATATTTTATAAATGCAAATCCTTTTCTTGTTCCAACTTATAACGTTCAAACAATCTGTGTATAACTTCATTTTCTCGTGTAGATTGGATTTTAAATAAATTAGCCATACCCTCAACATCATAGTTTTTTATGTAAGAATGATAATACTCCTCTAAATCGATTGTGATTATAACGGGAGCAATACTTTGCCTTAGTAGATTATAATTTAA
>CARMXJ010000063.1 GCA_949025205.1 uncultured Bacilli bacterium
TTAAGAATTTACGTACTGAAGTACGTGGCCTGAACCTATTTCCATTATGGTCAAATTTAATTTGCTATCTGGTCAGATACTCTCTAAATATTTCATTATTCAAACATTTTCCTTACGGATACAAAATAGTTAAACTATACATTTTTTTTATTTCTTCTAAATTTCTTTCAATCTCTTTTTTGATTTGTTTATTAAACTTAGAATGTGTTTCTATCTTTAACTTATATTTTAAAATTTCATCGTATATAGACTTATCTTTGGTTTGCATATACTTTTTCACATAATAAGAAAAAAGTTCAATGCTAGCTTCTAACACATCTTGTTCGCTCGCTAATTCTAAATATTCTAAATAAGTCGTTTCTTCTTTTTCTATCCCATTTTCTTTAGAACCATGTTTATAAAAGTATTTTGCCAAATTATAATAAGCATAATAGCAAAGATGTTTGTAGTCGGCATCTATTGCATCCATATAATACCCATAAGCTAAAACCATATCCCCTTGCTTGCGATAGTACTCGCCCATTTTATTACAAGCCCAACTCTCTTTTAAAGAAGCACTTTTTTTATAGTATTCTAAATATTTATCATCATGACTCTTTTCATGAATCATCCCTAAATTATTAAGAGCATATACATAATTTTTCTCTGCTGCTTCTAAAAATAAAACTTTTGCTTTTTCGATATCTTTCATAACAGGAAAAATTCCATGTAAATACATAAGCCCTAGTTTGTTTACCGATGCCATACTCCCAAGTTTTTTTCCTTGTAAAAAATAAGTATAAGCTTCTTCATAATCAGCATTTGTTTGACTTCCTAAAAGTCCACTATAAAGCATTTTTCCAAGAAGGTAACTTGCCCCTGCGTGTCCTGCTTCATACGCAACGCGCAAATATTTATAGGCTAAACTATATCTTGGATACCCTTTCACATACCCTAAATATTCGTTACTTCCAAGCTCATAATTGGCAAGGACATTCCCTTTACTCGCAAGTTCCTTTAAAGTATAATCATAATTTACACTTTCTTTTATTTTAAGTTGTAAATAATCTTCTATTCCTTTATATCCCATATAAGAATCCAAAAGCAATTCTTCCATTTTTTTCTTTCGAATATCCACCTCATACAAAGGTTGCTTGTTTTCCAAAACGACATGAAAAAGAACTTCCACTAAAAAAGCATAATAGTTTTTTTCTTCTATAAACAAACTCCAATTTTTTAATTCTTCTTTTGAAATACTAGCATCATTTTTACTAATATTATACATTTTGATGGCTAACTTTTTTATACTTTCTTGTTCATTTAGAAAAGAAATGCTTTCTTCTTTATACACTTTTCCATTTAAAACACTTAAAATACCCAATAAGATAGATAAAAAAGCATTTTTATCTTTTTTGTACCGTGAACTTAAATAAACATAATGTTGCTTATAAGTATCTCCAATACTTCTTATGCCTACACAATAATTATTAACAGTCGTAGGACTTACAAAATCTAAGGAAAAAAGAATGCAAAAAATTTCCGTTTGCAACGCTGAAGATTTATTCTGTGCCATTTCTTTTACAGAACGAATAAAATTCCCTAAACTCAAATAAAAATCATTTTCATTCATTCGAATATAATTTTTTTTCATAATCATCACTTAAACTTATGATAACACAACTTTGTGGATTAAAGTAAAAATTCACAAAAGGTTTGTGGATTGATGTGACTAGCAAAATCGCCTAGTAATAAATATATTGTTAGTAGAGGTGAAAAAAATGAAAGTTTGGAAAAACTATAAAACAACCATTATCGTGCTTGCATCTTTAATAATCGGTGCTATAGTAGGAATTGTCTTTAAAGAAAAAGCAAGCGTTTTAGAACCATTTGGAACGCTATTTATGAATATGATGTTTGTGCTGATTGTTCCTTTAATATTTTTAACCATCACCACATCCATTGCCAAAATAAAAGAACCCAAAAGATTAGGAAAACTAATCAAAACAACTATCCTTGTATTTATAATAACTTCTTTAGTAGCAGTAGCAGTTGGAATTATTTCTACTTATTCCTTTAAACTAGTCGATACGGAAAATGGTACATCAATTCTAAGTACACTTACCGATGAAGAACAAGAAAGTGCCCCTTTAGACATACTAAACAGAACTGTAAGTGCCATTAGTGTAAACGATTTTTCAAAAATCTTGTCAAAAGAAAATATTTTAGCTTTGGTTATATTCTCTCTATTCGTGGGAATTGCAATTAGTAAAACAGGACGTGATGCTGAACCTTTACTTAAAGTTTTAAATAGTGCCAACAAAGTGATATTAAAACTTGTAGATTATGCCTTCTACTACGCTCCTTTTGGACTTGCTTGTTACTTTGCATCTTTAATCGGAACATTCGGAAGTGTAATTGTTCTAGATTATGTAAAAACATTTATCATTTATACTGTAGTTGCTCTTATTTTCTACGTTGTCATTTATTCTCTATATGCCTACCTTTCAGGTGGTAAAAAAGGAATAAAATTATTTTGGAAAAATGCAATAGGAGCATCTGCAACGGCTATATCAACCTGCTCTTCTGCTGCATCAATTCCAATAAATATCAAATGTGCCAAAAATATTGGGGTAAGTGATGATATCGCTGAAACGGTAATTCCTCTAGGAACCAGTTTTCATAAAGATGGTTCTATCATTGGAAGCGTATTTAAAATTATGTTTTTAGTTTACTTGTTTAATATGGATGTATTTAACGCATCAGGTATTTCAAAAGTCTTAGTGGTTTCTTTAATAGCAAATCTACTCGTAGCAGCTGTTCCAGTAGGTGGTGGAACAATATCAGAAATGGTTATTATTTCGATGATGGGATTTCCTGTTGCTGCCTTACCAATCTTAACGATTATTGCAACCATTATTGATGCTCCAGCAACTCTTCTAAACGTTGTAGGAGATACCTCAAGTGCTATGTTAGTTACTAGAAAAATAGAAGGAAAAGACTGGATAAATAAAAATACAATAGAAAACACCTAGATAGTGTAATTTTTTGTCGGGAAATTATAAATAATAAATAATTACCTAAAATCGATGTAGAAATTATCTAAGATACTAGTAATAAAGAAAAAATAAAATGTTGAAATTCAAAAAATATGTGTTATAGTTTAGTTAGAAACAAGCTATATTTTAATGATTTTAAAAAATTTCCCGACATTCCGTTACACTATCAAACACCTAAAAAAACTTTACATTTAATAAAAACTATATTATCATTAATTTAGCGAGACACTACGAGTTAGTGCTTGCCATTTCTGGTTTAGCACCTTCCTTTAAGGATGGTGCCTTTTTTCATTTCCCAAAACCCCCCTGAATAGTATTATAAAAAGAGAATGAAAAGAATAATGATTACAAGCAAAATTAAGATTAGAAAATCTTTCTTACTCATAAAGCCACCTCCAATAAGAAATGGCAAGCACCAGACCTTTTTTGTGTCTCTAAAACGTAAATTACCAAAAAGAAAAAAGAAAAGCAAATCGCAAATTTAGAAAATCAAAGATTCTTTTCGGTCAAAAAATAAAAATTGGCTTAACCAATTTTTAATAAAGAATAAAATATTTTAACAAAATTATAAATTTCTTTTATTTTTCTTTCATCGATTTAAAAATCTTTTTCCACAAATCTTGGCTGGAATAATTTAAAATTCCCACTTTATAAATACGAAGTCCGAAATGGAACAACAAGTAAGTTACACCTCCACAAATTAAAGTCGAAAGCACAAGTTCTAATAAACTAATTTGTCCGAGCAAATAAATAACAGGTGAAACCAAGAAAGAAATCATCGGAATATAAGAAACAATTTTTACAAACAAAGCACCTTCAAAAGCCGAAGCCATTATCGCAATATAATAACCAACCATCAAAATAATCATAAGGGGCGTTTGTAATTGTTGATAATCTTCTATATTCGTAGTCATACTTGCAAGAACTCCAGCAACAATTGCATAAGCAAGAAAACTAAACAAGAACAAAAGAATAATAAACGGAGCTCCTTTCATTAGTAAATCCAAAACACCTGTATTTTTAACTGTTTCTAAAGTATCTGCAATAAATCCAGAAACTTCCGAAGAAACTCCTCCAGAGGCTGCAACACTTAAAACTTTACGTAATAACAAAGCAACAACAGCGTAAAAGATGAGCAACAAAGCTTGTACGATAACAAATAACGTAGAAGATATAATTTTAGACAAAAAGTGTGTTTTTGGAGAAACATTCGAAATAATAATTTCCATTCCTCTCGTTGACTTTTCATCGTTTATTTCTGCTCCAATCATTTGCGTTAACATGGTGATTAATAAAAAGAATGGAACAATAAGGACTAAAATCAAACCACTTGATACAATATCTTTTCCTTCGGCATTTTCATCTAAATCCGGATTAGTAACCTCTTTATTTAACACCACATTACTTGTTAAAGCGGCAATTTCTTCTTCACTCATACCACTACTATTTAACACATAAGCAGATTTAACACTATTTAAACTCATTTGTAGCAGTTGTTCTGTTACCATTCCTACTGGGTCAAAACTGGTAATATCCGCTTCAATATAAGTAACATCATTTAGTTTAATACGTAAAACAATATCTTCGGTATCTTCTATCTCTTCTTTTAATTCCTCTACCGTTTTATCGGTACGAAGAAGTTCATAATTTCCTAAATCTTCTAAAGAAGAAGACATGGCATCAAAATTGTTTTTCAATAAATCAAAAGAATTTGCTTCATCTAAAACATAAACCTTCGTAACATTTTCAAAATCTCCTCCAAAGAAACTAATCACTCTATCAATATTGACTACCCCGATTAATAACACCAAAATAATAATATTTGCTACTTTAAACCACTTGGTATCCAATTTCTTTTTTAAACTTTGCTTAATCAAAAATTTTAACTTAGTTTTCATATAAAACCCCTACTTTCTCTAAGAAAATTTCATTTAGTGTGGCATCCTCTACGACAAATTTTGTCACTTCTTTACAATTTTTAATAAAGTCAAAAACATCTTTAACATTATCATCACTTGCAATTTTAACAACAATTTCGGTTTCATTTTCAATGACTTCTACAACGCCATCCACCTTTTTTAAAGCCTCTATATCAACACCTGTTGCTTCAATATGAATATTTTTCTTTCGATATTCTTTTTTTATTTGTTTTAACTCTCCTGCTAAAACACTTTTTCCTTTTACAAGAACCACTAACTTTTCACAAAACATTTCAACATGTTCCATTCGGTGTGAAGAAAAGATAATACTTGTTTCCTTTGATTTTAAATCACGAATAATATCCATGAAAAGTTGAACATTAATAGGGTCCAGTCCTGAAAACGGTTCATCCAAAATCAAAAGCTTAGGATTATTAATAATCGCTGTAATAAACTGTACCTTTTGTTGATTTCCTTTGGATAATTCCTTTATTTTTCTTTCTTTATAATCAGAAATATTAAATCGGTCCAACCAATAATCCAGCCTTTTTAAAATTTCACTTTCTTCCATTCCTTTTAAAACTCCATAATAAATTACTTGTTCTTTTACCGTAAGTTTAGTAAGTAAACTTCTCTCTTCCGTTAAAAAACCAATTTCATCTGTAACTTCATAAGAAATAGGCTTTCCATTTAAAGTAATCGTTCCACTACTTTTATCAAGTAGTCCAATAATCATTCGAAATGTTGTTGTCTTACCAGCACCATTCACTCCCAAAAGGCCAAAAATTTCGCCATCAGAAACCGTAAAAGACAAATCATCGACTGCCTTAAACGTTCCATAATATTTTGTTACATTTTCTACTTTTAACATTTAAACTCCTCCAAAAAGATTATAACACTATTTCTTTTCAAAATATATAAATATTATACCCCCCCCCCGAAGCAAAAAAGCAAGAAAAAGGGGCTGTCCGGAAATTAAATGATTAATTTCTAGACAGTCTCTTTTCT
>CARMXJ010000064.1 GCA_949025205.1 uncultured Bacilli bacterium
AGTAATTTATCTTATTACTCCATTTTTCTATGTCCTCAAGTCTGAACTGTTACAAGGATTATGTTGCAAGTTCTAAAAATATTTTTATTTAATCGATGTTTATTTGCATATTAGCTTCAAATAATTGTCGTTAAAACAGCAAAATAAATATTATGATTCATACCGTTTTCTTTTATCATAATGAAATAATCATAAAGTGGTTTTAAGCAATAATTTTTTTCTTATTTTACAATAAACGAACTTGCAACAGGCCTTGTACGATGTTCTCCACTTCCATTTACAATATCATTAATGTAACAATATTCTTTCCTGCAATGGCTATTCATTTCTTTTTCCGAAATATATTTTTTTGCTTTTTCTTTTGGTAATACCATTACACTTGATGTTCCTCCATCCAAATTTGCTGCATTATAAGCACCATAATTGTATAAAATATTCATAATATCTACTAAAGTAGCGCCTGGATTAGATATGGTTCTACCATCAGTTACCAACAGTAAAACAATACCATCTCTTCTCTGTCCAATCGCTGTTCTAGGAGCATTTCCCCATCCACCATTTCCTTTCGTAAAGGATTTTTTACCATTTACAATTAAGAAAGGCCGAAAAGAAACAGCATCCCTTACTCCTTTTTTCAAAGCTTCACTTGCATTCATCTTTCCTAAAAGAAGTTTATTATCATTGGTAAATCCAATAAGACCGCCAGAAGTATCGTATCCATAATCAGTTTTTACTTTACCATTTTCTATTAATACGCCATCTGGAACTCCACCTGTTCCTTTTTTATCTACATCTAAAAATCCTCCCCCATTAATAGCAAGAAGTGCCTCTTCCTCAGAAGCCATTTCCATAACAAATTGTCCTGTCCGATTCAAATACTTTGTACTTCGAGCATGAACTCTAGAAGGATCGTAAATAACCGCTAAGTACCCTTTAAAATTTTTTTCATTTATAGGAATAATTTTATAAATATCTCCTTCATTTTCTTTTTCTAGAATTTGTTTTTCGTATTCATTTTCATAAACATTTTTATCTGAATTCTCATTCGTATGAATTAAATTTAAATTGGTATCTTCTTCAAGCTCAATTAATTTATTTTCTTCTAAAACCTTATTGATTTCTTCTTCACTATAAAACCATGTAGCAAAATATCGATGATTCATCGTAGTCATTGCAGAAGAAATTAAAAAATTACGAAATCCACTCCAAGGACCATAAAGCAAAAATAATCCTCCACTGGCTCCCAAAAATTCTAAAACGAACAAAACAATAAAAATAATTTTTTTTACTTTTGTTATCTTTTCTCTTTGTATTTTATATTTTATAACAAAAACAAGACTAGTAAAAAAAACAAGAAGCACTAAAAAAAAGAGCAAAAAGAGAACAAAATGAATTGGTTTTATCAAAAGAACCCTACTATGAAATCCAATCACCAATAAAACAAACAAAATAGGAAGCAAAAAAAGAGAAGTTATTAACATATTAAAAGAAATTTTGTATTGATTCATCGCTCATTCTCACCTACCACATAAGGAAATAGTTCTTCATATTTAGAATTACTTTTTCGCCATTCATTATATTGTTCAATAAGGGTATTATAATCAGCAATCGTATCCTGATATAAAGAAACAGCTGTATCATAACTAATTAGAAAAGAAGTACAATAATTGTTTATTTGTTGATTTACATAAGTGACTTGACATAAGTCTTGCAAATTTTTTGCAACTTCATCCATTTTTTCTATTATCTTATGAAATTCATCTAACGCCGCTACTATATATTCATTTTGCTCGGGCAATGTCGTATAATAAACTCCTTGCATCAGACTATCTATTTTTTTCTTTTGCTCATTAAAAGAAATGGCTATTTCATTAAAATAAGCATAATTGGTTTGCACACTACTTTCTTGTTTTTGCGCCTCTTCTTTATCCTTTTTTATATTTTGCGTTATTTTATAAATTCCAAAGCAAAGGAAAATAATCAAAAATGCTCCACAGATAAACCATATAATCCAATTCTTTTTTTGCATGAACGAATCCATCCTTATTCTTTTTTTTAGTATACCAATTATTTAATTGTATGTAAATGAAAAGCCAGATTACTTTTTTAATCTTGGTAAAATTTCTCTCTTTCTTTCATATTCTTCTATTTCAATTCTTTTATTTATATTTTCTAATTTAAGAATTCCCTCACAAACTAATTGATTTAAATCTCCGTTTGCTTTTATTTGTAATAAAGAAACATTTCCATTTAATATATCTTCAGTTGTAACCCAATGTCCCCCTCCTAAAACACTACTATACATATAAGTTTCAAAGCGATCTGTAAAAGGATCTCCAAACTTTTTTATACAACCATAATGATAGCTAAATCCGTTTCTATGATAACATTGTTGCATAACTCGTTTTGGTTCGTGATTATCAAAAGATAAATCTTTATTTTTCTTATAAATAGGTACTGCCTCTTTCATTTGCTTGATTAACAATTCCTCTTCAGTCGCTAAGCTATAATTAGTATCTGCTGAAGCTTCATTTTCAAAACGAGTATTATATAAGTATTCTCCTGTAGCCTCTAATGGATTTAACTCTACAAAATCATATATAATAACATTCGTTCTAGGAATTTGACATTGCATAAAATCTAAACAAAAAGTTGAAGGAAAATCTGAAATTTTTTTAATTTTATCTAGTAACTTTTGGGCGGCCTTTTCGACTTCTTTCGAAATGGAATGATATGTTAAAAAAAGAGGTCTAGAGATATTGCAAATTTCACCATCTATTACAAAACAACGATACTCTAAATTTCCCAAATCATCTTTCACGATTTCTATTTCTTCACTTATAATAAACTCATCCTCTGCATGAATTTTTAAAGCTTCCAACAAGCCTAAATTCGAATTAAAAAGTTCTTCTACATAGATAAGACTTGAAAAATCCTTTTTTTTTGTTTTTAAAAAGAATTTGCCTGTTTCTCCAGCCATTTCTACAATTTTTTGCTTTATTTCTTCACTTTCTAACAAGACTTTTCCTGTGACAGTGAAAGTGATTCTTTCGGTAGAAACTTCTTGATTCCAATTACAAATTCTTTTCAAATCTTGAACACGATTAACAGGTATTCCTCTCTTTTCCAGAATAGCTTGGAGTATCAAATTAAGTTCTTGAATTCCAGATTTTATTAAAATTCTTTTATTTTTTACATCAAATTCTTGACCATTTCTATCGTAAAATTTATCGGTTTCCTCATCATAATAACAAACATTATTTTGTGTGAAAGAATATTCGTAAGCTTCTTTTCTACATTTAAATGGATCTTTCTCTAATTTACCTTCATTCACAGAATAACAATGATATAAATCTTGTGTTTTCATAAAAGTCCTCCCATTAAAATTCTAATATATTATAAAAAATATTTATGTAAATAGCAAATCTATTTCATATGTTAATTTAGGTTATTCTTTTGATTAGCATTGCAAATATTTTAACATACGTTATAATAGATACGAAAAGGAAAAGAGGTACATTTATGAAGTTAGAAAGCCTAAAAGAATATAAAAGAATTCATATGATTGGTATTGGAGGTGTTAGCATGAGCGGCCTTGCAGAACACCTAACCCACTTTGGATTTACTATAACAGGAAGTGATGCCAAAGAAAGTGAAAATACACGCCATTTACAAACACTAGGAATTGATGTAGCCATTGGACATGATACAAAAAAGATAGACAATGCCGATTTAGTTGTTTACACCGCAGCTATCCCAGAAGAGGATGAAGAATTCGTATACGCAAAAGCACACAACAAACGTATGATGGAACGAAGTGAATTTCTAGGAGAAATTACAAAGTGTTACGAAGAATGTATATGTATTAGTGGGACACACGGAAAAACAACCACAACTTCTATGATTTCCATGTGTTTTTTAGAAGCCAAAAAAGACCCAACCATTGAAGTGGGAGCTTATCTAAAACCAATTGGTGGCAACAACAAAACAGGAAACAGTGAATATTTTATTTTAGAATCATGTGAATATGTAGATTCTTTTCTAAAATTTTACCCTAACACCATTATTATTTTAAATATTGATAACGACCATTTAGATTATTTCAAAAATTTAGAAAATATCAAAAATTCTTTTTATAAATTTACAGAACGTCTAAAAGATACAGGCATAATTATTGCTAATCTCGACGATGAAAATACATGTGATGTTTTAAAAAGAACTACCCACAAAATCATAACCTATGGAATTAAAAAGGAAGATGCCTCTTTTCATGCTTCTAACATAAAATTAGATGATTACGGGTATCCTACTTTTGATTGTTATAAAGACAAAACCTACTATGATACATTTACTCTAAACGTACATGGAGAGCATAATATTTTAAATGCCCTAGCAACCATTGCAACTTGTGACTACTACGAACTAGACAAAAAAGAAATAAAAGAAGGGTTAAAAAACTTTACGGGTGCAAACCGACGTTTTGAAAAAATTGGAGAATACAAAGGAATACCTGTATTTGATGATTATGCCCACCACCCTACCGAAATTAAAACCACTTATCAATGCACAAAAGAAGTACCGCATAATAAAACATGGGCTATTTTTGAACCACACACCTATACAAGAACAGAGGCACATTTAAATGAATTTGTAAATGTACTTAAAAATTTTGACCATATCATACTTGCTCCTATATACGCTGCTCGCGAACAAAACAAAACAGGCATCTCTTCAAAAGACTTAGAAGTACTTATCAAAAAAGAAAATGAAAACTGTATCTTTTTAGATTCCTACGATAAAATTACATCTTATATAGAAGAAAATGTGCAAAATGGCGATATCATTATCACGATTGGCGCTGGAACTATTAACCAAGTTGGCTATGAATTAATCAAAAACAAAGAGGAACAATTTTTATAAGTTCTTTTTTTATTAGACCTGTCCGGAAAATCGATATTTAAAATATAAGAAAAAAAGGATATCATAATAGTAAGAATAAAGGCTATAGTGATAGAAAGACAAATATACTAATTAAAATAATGATAGGAGCAATTTTAACCACAATTGTGATTTCAAAAATTCACAAGAACTTTCATGATTATAGCAAACTAATAGAGTTGTTCGGAAACCTAAATTAAGCAATATCCAAATTATATAAAGCACA
>CARMXJ010000065.1 GCA_949025205.1 uncultured Bacilli bacterium
GCAAATGCCCATTTTTAACTATTGGATGAACTTTCCTATAAGATGAAAAAACAAAAAAGAAATTATGAATCTTTTTTATCTATCAAAAAGATGCATATAAATCTCTTTATAATGTTCTACTTCTATAATTTCTATTTTTTCTAAAACTTCTTTAGGAACACTTTCCAAATCATTATGATTTTCCTTAGGGATAAACACTTTTAAAATTCCCTCGTTATAAGCCCCAATTAATTTTTCTTTTAATCCACCAATTTTTAAAACAAATCCATTTAAAGAAATTTCTCCAGTCATAGCAATTTTATTGCTTATGGGTCTATTTTTTCCTAAGCTTAATAACGCAGTTGTAATCGCTACTCCTGCACTCGGTCCATCTTTTTTAATTCCAGCTTCTAACATATGAATATGTAAATTTTTGTTTTTAAAGTCCACCATTTCTAACTTAAAATCCTTTTTATGAGACAAAATATAACTGAGAGCCACTTCGATACTTTCATCCATTACTTGTTCCACTAAACCCGTTACTTTAATCTTTCCATCGCCTTCATAAACAGTAGCTTCAAGAGGCATGACACGTCCTCCTGCTCCATTTACTGCTAAAGCATTTACAATCCCGCATAACGAAGTAGAAAAAATAGTACTTTTGTTATATTCCCAAGGACCTAAAAGTTCTACTAGCAATTCATGACTTATTTTAACATCTACCATTTTTTCAAGTACAATTAGCTTTCTTATTATACTTGTTAAAACACGTGTTAAATCTCGTACTCCAGCTTCTTCTGTATAATGCATAACAATCTCTTTTAAAATAGAGTCTGTAAACTTAATCTCTTTTGCACTCATTTGATGTTCTTTATAAATAAGAGGAAGCAAATATTTTTTCGCAATTTCTACTTTTTCAAACAAAGTATAACTAGAAAGCTCCACTATTTCTAAACGGTCATACAGTTCACTAGGAATATCACCTGCATAATTAGCAGTTAGTAAAAAGAAAACATTCGATAAATCAAATTCTTCTTCAATATAATTATCAATAAACCATTTATTTTGAGATTTATCCAAAATATCCAAAAGAGTACTTGCCGGGTCTCCCCTGAAATCTCTCACCATTTTATCCACTTCATCAATTAAAATAAGGGGATTATTGGTACCACATCTTTTTAAACCTTCTATAATTTTACCAGGACAAGCTCCAATATAGGTTCTCCTATGTCCATTTAATAAAGAACTATCATTTAATCCACCTACACTAATTTTATAAAATTCCTTATGAAGACTTTCCGCAATCGATTTAGCAAGAGTCGTTTTTCCAACTCCAGCTGGACCAATCAAACACAATATAGGACTAGCCACATTCAGATTTCTTTTCTTAGCTGCAATATACTCCAAAATTTTTTCTTTTGCTTTTTGCATGCCATAATGCGTTTTATTTAAACGGCTTTCAATAGCACTTAAATCTTCTTCATCCAAGGAACTTTTATACCAAGGAAGTGCAAGCATCCAATCCAAATAATTGCGAATATTGGCTATTTCAGGACTTGCATCGCTCATATAAGCAAACTTTTTTATTTCTTCTCGAATTTTTTCTTTTACTTTTTCATTTTCTAAATGCAAAGACTCCAACTTTTCATAATAAAGAGAAACTTCTTTTTCACGAGTATCACTTTCGCCAAGTTCTTCTTGAATACTTCGCAATTTCTCT
The DNA here is from genome assembly GCA_949025205.1 of uncultured Bacilli bacterium. GTDB lineage: Bacteria > Bacillota_I > Bacilli_A > RF39 > UBA660 > MGBC108787. The sequence continues at coordinate 1,700 of CARMXJ010000065.1, forward strand.
TTTAAGATAAATTCCTTTTGACTCTCTTCTAACCCATTTTGTAACTTTTCATCTAACTTTTGTTCTAACTTAATCACTTCTAATTCAACATGAAGTTCTTCTAACAAACGAGTGGCACGAACCACTGGATTTATCTCTTCTATAAACGAAAGCTTTTTCAAAAAAGAAATAGGCAAAAAAGCAGCAATCAAATCCGTTAATTTATTTAAATCCGTTACTTCTTTTATTAAATTTAAAATACTATTGGAAACTCCTTGCCCATTTTTAACATATTGGGTAATAGAACTACGAAGTTTCTTTTTTAAAGCCAGTGCTTCTACCTCATCATACACAGGAACTTCTAATTTTTTATATTGACATTTTAAAGCATCAGCAAATTTTCTATCATTAGAAAGTTTCTTTATTTCTACTCGAAAAAGTCCCCGCAAAGTAACTCTTAAATTCCCATTTGGAAGTTCTATTTTGCTTTTTATCTTACAAACAACGGCAACTTTTGGCAAATCTCCTACTTCTGGAATTTCTTCCTTTTGGTCTTTAGGAGATAAAACAATGATTTCATTTTTATAATTTTCACTAGCAAGCATTACCACATTTTTAGAAAGTTCATTATTTAATTCCAGCTTTACTTCTTGATTAGGGAGAACCAATAAATTCTTAAGTAAGAGTACTGGCAAAGCATTTTTCATGTAATCATCTCCCTCGAAGTTATGTTGTTTATTATAACGATTCCTCTTTTGAAAGTAAATGCTATTTACATATTTTTACAACCAATTTTTGTTATTTTTTATTAAATACTTTTTTCTTAAGAATACACTTAAAAAAGAGCTAAAGAAAAAAGAAGCACTATTATGCTCCCTTAACAATTTCAATGGCATTACGCATTTTAATATCGTATTTAACAACTTCTAAACTTCCATAAGCATTTAAAAGCTCTTCTTTAGAAATACCATAATTTGTTGCCATTTCTTCAGCTTGTTTTTCTGCTTCTTCATCACTTACTTCAATTTTTTCTACTTCCGCAACCTTTTCAAGTAAATAACGATATTTAATACGTTTTGTAGCTTCTGGTTCCATTTGTTCATGCAATTTTTCATGCGTCATACCTGTAAAGGCAAAATATTGTTCCATATTTAATCCTTGCATTCTAAGTTGCTCTTCAAATTGATGAATCATTCTATGTACTTCATCATCTAAGATTTCTTCATTGATATCGATTTTCATATTTTCGCTCGCTTTTGCTAAGCAATCTTCAATGTATTGGTCTTCTATTTCTGCTTCTTTACGACTCTTAATAGATTCTTCTATTTTCCCTTCAAAATCACTTTCTGTTTTTACATCCTCATATCCTAAATCTAAATAAAATTCTTCATTTAATTCTGGTAAAACTCTTTCTTTAATTTCATTTATTTTTACAGTAAAGGTAACTTCTTTATTGGAAAGTTCTTTGGTATAGTTTTCTGGAAATGTTAAGTGAAGCTCTTTTTCATCTCCTACTTTAAGACCAACTAAACCTTCTTCAAAGCCGGGAATAAAAGTATGACTTCCAATTTCAAGTGGGTAATTTTCTCCACTTCCGCCATCTAATTCTTTTCCATCCACAATGCCTTTAAAATCGATAACGGCTGTATCACTTTCTTCGATTTTAGCATCATTTTCTTTTACTTTAATCTCAGCATATTTATTACGTAAAGAAGCTATTTCACTTTCAATTTCTTCTTTTGTAACCTTTGCTTCTGGTTTTTTAATTTTTAAATTTTTATATTCTCCTAAAATAACTTCTGGTGCTGTAATAATAGTAAACTCTAAAACACATTCTTTTTCATTTATTGTTTTTATACCCAATTTTGGTTCACAAACAGGAGTAGCTTCTGTTTCTTTTAAAGCCATTTGGTATGCTTCATCTGCTACTTTATCAATAGCATCCATAAATAAATATTCTACACCAAAATGTTTTAGAAATACATCCTTGGGAGCAGCCCCTTTACGGAATCCATCAATTTTTGCCTCTTTATTTTTCTTTTTATAAGCAGAATCTAAACACTTTTCCCATTTTTCTCCATCTATTTTTATTTCTTTAACGATTACATTTTTTTTCATAACTAAAAATCCTTTCAACAAGTCTTATTATACCGAAGGACTTAACAAATTGCAAACAATTTATAACATCTTACTTTTAGTCTAACTTAATCAAATATAGACATAGAAACTAATCAACTGTTTAGCAAAATAATTTTCTTTTTAATAGCCTTCATTTATATTTATTGTTCCTTCATTGCAAATGTATCCACGATGAGCAAGATACTCCAAATAACTATTGTCAAAAGTAGTAGTAGTTCCTTGCAAAAGAATAGAAGCAAAAGTGATAGTCAATGCTTTTTCATCTTTTGTATTGTCTTGTTCTGATAGTTTCATATCCTCAATTAAATAATTATAATATTTACTCAAATCTTCTAAATTATTAAATTGTATTTTTATCTCATAATTATTTGGAAATAACGTATTATCCTCTGCAATTAAGAAAGTATAATAATCTGCAATCCGTGTATAAGTTATCCCTACATCTTCATTAGTAAATACTTCTCTTGGCATATTGCAATTATATTGTTTCACAATTTTCTTATTAATTTTCCTTTTTGTTTCTACGGGTTCAAGACTAGACTCTACTTTTGGATATGATTTATTTTTATAGGTGATTACTAAAGCTAGGTCTATACCCATAACTATAATAATTAAGAATATTATAATATATAACCAGACTTTTTTATCTTTCATTTTTAACTAACATTCCTTTCTAAGTTCTTTCATTCTTTGAAAGAAACACATTGTTATTAAATAATATACTATTATTGGATATATGATTGAGCATGCGAAGACTATATTAACAGTCTCCAACACAACAAGGAGATCCCGCACCAGGATAACCACATATTCCTTCACAGTTAGGAGTTCCATCTGCTCCACAACTAGCACCATGATTATCATCATCACCATCTCCGCCATGATGACAAGAATCTGTATTACAAGCAGTAGATTCATTGAAAATTTCACAAATGAAATCACTACCAAATGTACTTTTAACTGTAACCTCTCTTACTTTAGTTCCGCCGCCACAAGAAGCACTACAGTTACCATAATTACCATAAATTGATTCTGTTTGTGTACATTTGTCTACATATATATCAATGATTTGATGACAATGCGTCTCATTTCCGGCCTTATCTGTTATGATAGTATCATCCCAATTGGTTGCTTCAGTATTTATATCATACGTTTTCGAAATAGGATTTTGTGAAGTACAACCACTCTCGCTATCGTCACAAGTCAAAGTAACAATTCTATCTTCTGATGTCCATTCTGTTGAAGTACCACTATAAATACATGTTGGTTTTGTTTTATCCAATTTTATACTAATATTACATGATCCAGTATTACCAGCTCTGTCGACAACAGTACCAGTAACTGTA
>CARMXJ010000066.1 GCA_949025205.1 uncultured Bacilli bacterium
GTGCTTTATATAATTTGGATATTGCTTAATTTAGGTTTCCGAACAACTCTATTATCTTACATTTAGTTTAACATATAGTCGTTTGATCACAAAATGGTTCTCTTATTTTTGACATTTATTTGTCTGTTTCTTTGCTTTCTCCTGTTTTGTAATCAATTGTAATACCTTCTTGCACATTATAAACGTATACATTAAATTTTACTCCTTCTCCTTTATCTTCTACAGAGTAGCCTTCCATTACCACACCACTAGCTACTAAGTTATCCTTATCGAAAATCGGAGTTACGCGATATAACACGTGATTATGGGTTGCTTTTATATAGTCTGCAACTCTATTTTCGAATTCGAGCATTCCTTTGGTGTTCATGTACCTTGTACAAGTAATTAAGTTTAATTCGTTTGCATTTTCACCAGTTAATTGGTACCCAATTAAGTGACAACGATTGTATAGGTATTTTCCATCAATAAAATCATATTTTTTTGTTTGCCAGCCACTCGGTTTTATGGAACCAATACTTCCTCTTTCTTCTGTTGGCATTAAATCGATTCCGATGTTAGCAAAAGCTGGTCCACATCTTCCTAAGTTATCTAATTTGCTGTAATTTTCAAATGATGTTGTTTTATAATCACTTTCAATAAAAGTAGGTACATTGTTGTTTAAAACGACATAAGAAGAACCATTATAAGCGGGGACTTCTTCTAATTGATAAGAAGAAATATTTGGAGTTTGTTCTTTTGTTCCATAAAATCCCGCTATTCCAAGTCCAATTGCAACCATGACTGTAAATGCTAAATTTTTGGGATTGTTTTTTCTTCTTCTAGCCATAAACTACCTTCTTTCTATAATTCTTTAAAAATGTTTCCTAAGCTTTCATGAAGAACCAAATCTGCTTGGGTATCAAAATCTGTTATTTCCTTATTTATAAGAATTAAATATTTTCCATTAAAGTAACGAATCAAGCCATTTGCAGGAGATACTTTTAAAGAGGTTCCTGCTACTATTAATACTTCTGCTTCTTTTATTTTTTCAATTGCTTCTTTTACTGTTCTGCCATCTAAGGGTTCTTCGTATAATACAACATCTGGTTTAATAATCCCACCACAACTGCATTTTGGGATATCTTCACTATTAAAAACAAAGGAAGCATCGTAAAATTTATGACAATCCATACAATAATTTCTTAACACACTTCCATGTAATTCTAATACTTTTTTTGTTCCTGCTTTTTGATGCAATCCATCAATATTTTGGGTGACCACTGCTTTTAGTTTTCCACGGTTTTCTAATTCTGTTAATTTGTAATGGGTAATGTTAGGATTAAAAGATAAACAATTCATTTTTTCTTTGTAAAACTCATAGAAATCTTTGGTATTTTTTCTAAAAAATGTGTGACTTAAAATTTTTTCTGGTGCGTATTTGTATTTTTGGTTATATAATCCATCTTGACTTCTAAAATCTGGTATTCCGCTTTCTGTTGATACTCCTGCTCCTCCAAAAAAGACAATGTTATTGCTATTTTTTATGATTTCTTTTAATTTTTCTATTTCTTCCATTTCATCCTCCTAGTATTTTATTATAAAAAGCAAATCGATAAGGATTTGCTAAATTTCTACTTTTTTCTTTAAATTTTCTATTTCTTCAATAGATAAACATGTAACAGAAGCGATTTGTTCTACCGTATTAATTCCCATTTTTAGCAAATTTGTAGCTACATTTAATGCAGTTTGCCTGCTGCCTTCCTTTTTTGCCAAAGATACCTCCGTATTAAAACACTTTCTTCTATCTTCTTCCTCTGTCATATAAATATGAAATTCTGGACTCTCATTTAACTTTTCTATCTCTTCCATATACTTCTTTACCATCTTATCTTTCTTTGCTATCTTTTCTAATTCTTCTAATCCTAAATCGAGCATAATTAAGTATTTATATTCTTCTATTTTCTTTTCTTCTTTAGAATACCAAAACTCTTTCATTCTGTCCATGTTAAATTCGTATAGTAAAAAGTTATCTACATACTTTTATCCTTTTTCATTTTGTATTTCATACAATTTTACTTCTTCTTTTGTATCATGCCCCATTCCATAGGTAAAATTAATTTGGATAATTTTTATATTCTCATTGTATTCTTCTCCACGTAAAGTGTAATGGGCATAGTTATCACAATGATAAGCTAGATTTCTTACATGTAAATATTCTTGGTATCTTGCATTTAGTTCGATTCTAATATACCCTATTTCTGTGAAAAGCAAAACATCTACTCTTTTTCCTTTTACCTTTAGATTTCCTACTCTTTTTTCTACATTTAATTCTTTTATCTCATACACTTTAACTTTTAATGTTGTTTCTAATATTTTTTGTAAAATATCACGGTTTTCTTCTTTTAATAATACTTCTTTAAATGGTCGATCCCATTTACAATGTATAAAACTTTTTGGTATGCAAATACTAACCTCCCTCTACTATATATTTACAACGTAAATCCTTCCTTTCTTTTTTTCGTCAAAAAAATAAAGTACATTCTCGTACTCTATTTAGGTTCATTTTCTATAGTTTTACAAACATCGATCCATTCTAAAAAACAAGAGGCCTTCATTAATTCTTCTATTGTTAATTTAACAGCACTATTATGGCTTCCACAGGCAGGATAGACTGTTTTAAAGCGTTTTAAAGAGTCATCTAAATATACTTTTATATTTTCCTTTATTCCAAAGGGACATACGCCACCTACTTCATGACCCGTTGTATTTTCAACTTCATCAAATGGTATCATTTTGGCTTTTTCTTTAAATATTTCTTTGTATTTTTGATTGTCTATTTTTTGATCTCCTGCTGTTACTATCAAAATAGGCTCATTGTTTACTAAAAATCCTAATGTTTTTGCAATTTCTTTTTCTTCACAGTGTAGTGCTTGTGCCGCCTCTTTTACAGTTGCGGAAGATTCAGTAAATTCTAAAATATTTTTTTCTAAATTGTATTTTTTCAAATGTTCTTTTGCTTTTATAAATGACATATTTCTTTCTCCTTGTTCTTTTTCTTAGTTCTTCTACATTATATCACATTTATCTTTTTTTATTTTGTTCATTTGCCCCATAAAAAGCATCATCTAATGAAATAATTGCAGAAGTGTCTTCTATATTTCTTAAATAACTGTAAAATTCATTATCATTTATCTTTTGGTATCCTTTTTGCAATAATGATTTAAACTGATTTGGGTCTTTGTTTTCAAATTGGGAATAGGTTAAATCAGCAAGGAAGTACCCCCCCCCCGAGGACACATCAGGCACTAAAACAAAAAAATGTTCATAATTTTGTCCTAAATCTAAAGTATTTATTAAATGAGCTGTTATATGATGTTACCTTAGTTTTTCTAAAAGATAACTATTGTGAATTTTACATCTTCTTTTTATAACAATATTTCTAAGTTCTATTCTCGTTTCTCTAATCGCTATTTGTAGCTCTTGTTCTATATTTCTCTTTTGTATATTTTGCATTCTTTCATATAAATCCATTTGTATTACTCCTCTTTTTTATTATTTTGAAAATCTAAATCAAACCAAAAGAAAACACTTTCACTTGGAATAGTACCTTTAAAAACAAACTTGTTTTCTTCCTTTTTTGCTACAAAAAAATGAGCTGTTTCATGATACATACTCTCCTCTAAATAAATACTTATTGGCCCATTTGATGTTTCATAAGGGTTACTAAAAAATATTTCTCCTTCTATAATTTTGTCATTTATATGGTTTGGATTATTAGATAGTTTGTTTAAATCTTCTAAACCTATGTCTATACTATAACTAAAGGAAAAAGTATTAAAAAATGTATCTACTCCACTTATTTCTAGGCAAAGTAACGGAGATATGATTTCTTTATTTTTCTTACCATCTTTGTATTCTACATATTTAATAGAGTCAAAATAATATTCTATATAGGCATTATTTAAATCTTGATTTTGGTAAGTAAATATATAATCTGTAACCTTTAACTTTATTTTTACTTTTTCCGTTGGATTTATATTTCCAATTTGATTGTAGCCAAATGTTCCCATTTTATCTCATCCTTTTTTCTATTATAACAGATTAAGTTAGAAGAACTAGTATTTTAGGAAAAAATATAATTATACCAATAAATAAACTCGCTATAGCTAAAACTAAAACAGCCCCTGCTGCAATATCTTTAGCAAGCTTTGCTTTGTGATTTTCTTCTTCCGTTATTAAATCAACTACTTCTTCTATTGCTGTATTAAACATCTCTCCGCTAATTACAAGTGCAAAGCAAAGAATACATATGAACCACTCTGTTATACTTATTTTTAGCATAAAGCCAAAAAGAATGACAAAGCACATGATAATGATATGAATTTTCATATTTCGCTCGCTTTTGAAAGCACTAAAAATTCCTGTAAAAGCATATTTAAAACTGTTTAAAAATTTTATCCTATTTTTAGACTTACCAAAGTTATTATAGGCTTTTATGAATAAACTTAAATAACATAACGAAATAAGAAATCCTGCTAAAACGTCCGAAAAATAATGTACACCTAAATAGATTCTACTAAATCCAATTCCTAGTATTAGTAAACTTGTAGTTAAAATGATTGCTTTTTGTTTCTGTTTCTTTTGCACTTTTTTTACTAAAAGGTATGTAATAAATCCATAAAAGGATAAACTTACCATAGCATGAGCAGAAGGAAAACTATATCCGGTAATGGGGATTAATTGGTATATATTCGGTCTTGGTCTTTTTAAAATTATTTTGAATATTTGGTTTAAACTCCCTACTCCGATTAGATTTAAAAAAAGAGCTATTTTTTCTTTTTTCTTTTTGAAAATAAAGGAAAATAACAAAAAAACAGCAAATAAACAGATGGGACTACTTAACCATGTAAAACATTTCATTATTGGTGTTATTTGTTCTTTTATAATGTGGTCGTTTACAAAACAATACACTCCGTTATCTATTTTTTCTATTTGACTGGAAAAGATAATTTGACTCCCTATCAAAAAGAAGAAAAAACAAACAAAAGCCGTTATCCAAAGTACTTTATTTTTTAAACTTTTTTTTGCCATTATCTCTTCTCCTCGTATAATATGTTTGTAAGATTAAGTTAAATTAGTCTTACAAATCA
>CARMXJ010000067.1 GCA_949025205.1 uncultured Bacilli bacterium
TGCTATATTTCCAAAAGGCATATGTTGCACTCATTATAACGCCCAGCATTCCTATTATTCCTAAAATCCATAGGCATACTCTTTCTATCTTTTTCATGTTATACCTCTCTTGTTTCTGGAATCTTTCCACTATTTTGTTTTTATTATACTCCGTAATTTTCCACATTTCAAGAAATAAATTCGGAAAAATACGACAATTATTTAGAGGTGATACCATGATTGGCAAGATTATAAAAACGATGCGCCATGAGAAGTCTTATACACAAGACCAGTTAGCAAAACTAATCTATATTGGAAGAACTACTCTTAGTGATTATGAGCGAATGAAAACCGATATCAATTTTGAAACTTTAGAAAAAATTGCCACTGCTTGCGGGTATGACATTGTCTTTGTCCATAAAAAAGATAAATCTAAAAATCTAACAACTAAGAATATAGAAAGAAAAGAAATTTAAAAAAAAGAAGGTTGTTCCTCCTTTTAATATACGCCGCAGCCACTAAATCCAGCAAAGATTATTGCTAACAATATGAATAATACAATAATAATTAAAGCTGAATTTATTCCTTGGCTATTGCAACAATTGTCTTGATTTTTTTTACAGCAATTCATTTAAACGGACACCTCCTTAATTAAAGACTAAATGAAAGCCCCTACGATGATAATAAGTAAGATGAATAATACTAAGATTATAGCTGGACCAAGTCCATTACTTCCACAACAATGATTCATAATTTCATTCCTCCTTTATTTGTCTTTTCATTTATATTGTATGGTAAGTTTTTTAGTTGGTGAGTGTTCTTCTTGTAATTTTTTTTCAAATTCGTTATAATAATTAATGTTTAAGGAGGATATTAATGAAGAAAAAAATAATCGTACTTGGTTTATGTACTTTTATGGTATGTAGCTGTGGTAAAACAATACCAAAACTTGAAAATGGAAACGATGCCATTGTCAGTTTTTCAAACGGTGAAAAAATTAGTGTTGAGGATTTATACAATGATTTAAAAAATAATTATGCATTGGAATCTTTAATTAGTTTGGTGGACAAAAAAATATTAGAAGATAAATATAAAGATAATTTAAATAGCGCATCAGAATATGCTGATTCTACTATGAAATCTCTGGAAGAAAATTATGGAGATGATTTATTAAGTGCTATTCAAATGTATACATCTTTTTCAACAATAGATGCTTATAAAAATTATGTATATGTAAGTTATCTACAAAATCAAGCCATTGAAGATTATGCTAAAAATCAAGTCACTGAAAAAGAATTAAAAGATTATTATGAGAAAAATATTTATGGAGATGTTCTCATCAATCATATTTTAGTTACACCAAATGTAAAAGATGATGCAACTGCCGATGAAAAAACAAATGCGGAGAATGAAGCAAAAGACAAGATTAATACTATTATTGCTAAATTAAAAGAAAGTGATAATGTAAAAGATACATTTGCTTCTCTTGCCAAAGAATATTCAGAAGATACATCCACTAAAGAAGACGGTGGTTCTCTTGGATATATTAATGAAGGTACTTTATCAAGTAGTTATGATGAGATTATAAAAAATGCATTTCAATTAAAGGATGGTGAATTTTCAACTGAAGTTATTACAACAGAACTTGGATATCATGTTATTTACCGTGAGGCTTCTAAGGAAAAAGCAAGTTATGACGATGTGGTAGACAGTATCCGTGAAACTTTAGGAGAAAAATTATTAAGTGAAGATGCCACTATTAATACCAAAGCAATGCAAAACTTGCGAAAAGAATATGGTATGGATATAATCGATAGCGAAGTGCAAAGTCAATATGCTAAATATATTCAAAATGCTTTATCACAAGCAGCAAATAATAATACTACTAATTAAAAAAATATCAGTCATTTGATATTTTTTTTATGTCTTCTAACACTTCCTCTATATCCTTATATAGAAAACCTTTGTTTATAAGTCTTCCTTTTATTTGATACCATAGTTCTGATGCTTGGTATTTTCTTTTTAGTTTGTTATAAAGTTTTAGTGCCTCTTTTTCTAAAGCTTGATTATTTGTTGGTAGTTCTATATTTTTTATTATATTTAAAATTTCTTCTTTATCGTATCCTTCGTTTATAAAACAATACAAAATTTTTTCTTTTATTTTATTACTTCCATCTTTTTTATTGGCATTTATTTTTTTTAAAATATTGTGTTCTAATTTTTGATGCCATGTTTCTTTTGGAACTTGCATTAAAAAAAAATCAATTTTTTCTTCTGAAAATTCTAAATCTAGTAGTTTCTTCTTTATTTTTTTAGGGCCGCTGTTTGTTAAATTAACTTGGTCGTTTATAAATGCTTGTAAATAAGACTCTTCATTAATTAGATTTTTTTCTTCTAATTTGGTAATTGTATAGGCAATATCTTGTTTTGAAAACTTATTTCTCGTTAAATACTCTCTTATTTCTTTTTTAGAGCGATTTTTATTTGCTATATATTGTATCGCTTTATAATAACAGGTAAGTGTTTCATTTTCTTGTAACAGATTGGAAAGTTCTTTTTCACTTATTTCTTTTTTGATTAGTAAGTTGTATTTTAAAATAATATCATCGTAAAGAATAATGCCTTCTTTTTTATCTAGAAAAGATATTTGGTAACTGTTGTTTTTTACTTTTTTATAACTTTTAATTTTCATATTTCGATTATAACACTTTTTTATAGAAGGAAGAAAAAATTGATGTTTTTTGCATCAATTTTTTGTATTTTTGCTCTCAAATATTTATCTTAAATACTCTGTAACTTCGTTTACAGCGACTCTCAAGTCATAATAATTCCTTTGTTCTAGTATGCTTTTTACATCCTCTATATAAGCTACTACTTTGACTTGAGTATCTTCATCAGTAGTAGTAATGTATTTCCATTTTAATTTTTTTATTAATTCTTCCGCTTTTTTGACCCATTCTTCTTGGTCAGCTACGTTCTTTTCGTCTGCTTCTTCATTCCAGTTTTCTATATTCAATTTAGGTGGTTCACATGATTCTATTGGAGCTCTTCCAAGCTCTACAAGTTTTCTTTGATTATTTGCTAATTCTTTATATAACTCTTTTGTAAGTAAATAAATTGCAGCTTTATTTTCTTTTATTCTCTCTATTTTCCATTGTAACAATGTAAAAAAACACTCTATAGGACTAGCATATCCATATGTCTTTTTAATAATTACAATATTATTATTTTTTATTACAGATTCAGCTCTTTTGATTGCTCTATTGGCATCTTCTTTTAAATAATTTATAATGTTCTTTTCATTTATACAATCTAAAATTTGATCATAGATTCCTTTACAACAAAATACACTATTATTATCTAAAATTTCCCCTAAAGTTAATGGCTCATGTGTTTTATTACTAAATAAACTTGCATGGTTTTTTTTATATTTTTCTAATACTTTACTATAAATTCGGTTTATATACAAAGCAACTTTAGTAATGCCTTTCGGTCCTAAATTTTGAGTACCACATAAATATATAGCTATTCTCTTCAATTCTGTCCATGGAATTACATTTGGTTCATATAAAATGCAAAGTAACAGAGATACTATTTTATTTTGAACTCTTTCTTTTTCCTTTTTAACAAATCCACCTTTCATAATTAAAACCCCTTTCAATGTGCGTTGTTTATTATATCAAAAAATTTGGAATTGTCAAGTTGGAAATGTTACTATTCACGCCCAATAGTGTGCGATTAAAATAGAAGTGTGACAAGTTATTCCAATTTGCCATCAAACTTCCAGGCACCGATAATGTGATAATATGGCTGAGAATCAGCAATAACTAGCAAGGCTAGAATCAGCCTATCACATTATACCCCTAAAAGTTTAATGTTTTCTCGGCATAAGTTGTCATAGCAAAGAAGTAATAATCGCACAGTGTAGGTTTGTCAAACCCAACCAACTAAATTTTTGGAAAGGATTGATAAACTGTGAGTAAACCAAAAATTACTCAGCAAATGAGATACCGTGAGTCTCTCATTAAATACGCCTTAAAACATGGCGTATCAAAAGCGTCTCGTGTTTATAACACGAATAGACAATACATCTATCGTTGGAGAAAAAGATATGATGGAAATATTCGTTCACTAGCAAATCAAAGTAAGAAACCGAAAAGTCATCCTAATCAACATACCAAAGATGAGATAAAACTCATAAAAGATATGTTTGCAAAGAATAAGGATACAGGTTTAGTTGTTCTTTGGGTTAAGTTAAAGCAACGTGGATATACTAGAACTGTTTCTAGTTTATATCATCAGTTAAAAAAACTAGAACTTAAATTTAATACCCCAAAGAAAAAGAAAAAAACTAAACCTAAACCTTATATCCAGATGACTTTTCCAGGAGAACGAATACAGATAGATGTTAAAACCGTTCCAACAAAATGTATAGTTGGCCAGTTCAAATTATATCAATATACAGCAATCGATGAATTCAGTCGTGTTCGTTACTTGAAAATTTATGGAGAAAAATCTACTTATACTTCTTACAAATTCTTGTTAGAAGTAATAAAGAGATTTCCTTTTAAAATTTATACTGTGCGAACGGACAACGGACCCGAATTCACCAAAAGATTGCTGTCTAAAGATCCACATGATAAGACAATATTTGAACTTGGACTAAAGAAGAATGGCATTCATCATGACTTAATTAAACCTTACACTCCAAAACATAATGGTAAGGTTGAACGAAGTCATCGTAAGGATAATGAACGGTTTTATTCGTCTCATCGCTTTTATTCATTAGAAGATGCCAATAAACAGTTGCAAGTTTACCTTAAGGAATACAATAATTTCCCTATGCAACCTCTAAATTGGAAATCTCCTAATGAATGGCTTCTTGATTATTTTAGCAAGCTAAAATAATCTATCGTTGGTTTGTCGTTACTTTGTAACTTTTGTTTGACAAACCTACAGAAATGTTACTATTCACGCCCAATAGAAATAATAATAACTTAATCACTGTTTTTTTACTAGATAAAATTTCTTCTAAAGTGTAAGGATTAGTAACAGTTCAGACTAGAAAGGATAAAAAAGGAAAAAGAAAAGTGGATAAGAA
>CARMXJ010000068.1 GCA_949025205.1 uncultured Bacilli bacterium
TGAGTTTACTCTTAACAATGTACTTCTAGTACTTTAAAAAGCCATGTACTTTAGTCAGGATAAAATTCTAAATTAATTTTATCAACTCTCCAAAAGTCCTAATAAAGAGAGATTGGAGAGTTTTTATGTGTAAAAAACCGATGGCTTATTTTTAGCTAGTATAATTAAATGTGTGGCGAAAAAGACAGTCATTTATCCAAAATCTATAATAAAAATGTCATTATTATGAATTGGTAATCTAAAAAATTTCGTTCTACAATGTAAAAATATGTTACTATATGAACTTAGAGCAGAAAAATCGTCCAATTTTTGAGATAAACTATGCTCTAAAACAATAATTTAAGTACCGGTTTTTAAAAGGTCTAATCTTTGCAATCCATTTATTAACCTGGCTTTAAGGACTGTCTGTTGCCGAAACTATAATTCTATCCTGTACTTTAGTGCATGGTAGTTTACAAGAATAGTAGAATATGTTATGATGAATATGTCAAGGAAACTTGCATAAAATAAAAAAGGAATACCTAGTTTTGACGAGTTAGGTACTATTCCAAAAAATTGTTCAAGTACCGACTTATACAGTTGGTACTATTTTTATTAAAATGACTAAAATCACAATAATAAGGAGTATTATGATAGTACAAAGAGTTTTCTCTGATTTTCTCATAATTTCACCTCCTTCCACTTTTGAAAGTAAAGGAGAATAGTACCCAAACTAACTAAATATTCCTATAAATATTATACTATTAGTGTTAGATAAAAAATAAGTGAACATGCTAATTTTTAAAAACTTAAAGTTACTTACATAGTTTAAACCTAAATGTTCCTTTTTTTATAAATGACTATATAATCGATATAGATTGATAGAAGGATAGTTTAAAAAGCGAACGTTAAACTTATAAGTTCCAATTCCACCAGAAACAAACATTTTGATATTTCCATTTTCATAGTAAGAAGTGGTATATTCTCCAACGCCTTCTTGGTTTAAAAGGTATCTACCAAATGGAAGGGATACCAATCCATGCAAACTATGTCCCGTTAGAAGAAGATTAGGCTCTATATTATGTAAAAGAAGAGTATCTAAAATCATGGGTTCATGATGTAACCAAATTTTATAATAAGTCTCTGTGTTTCCTTCTGTTTGAAAAGCTTTCATAACATCCTCTTGCTTTTCTAGTAAAGAAGAGGTTCCAATAAATAAAAGAGGGTCATTTCCTTTAATATAAAGAAGGTCGTTTTCGTTTTCTAAAACAAGAAAGCCAGCACTTTCCATAATGTCTTTGTATATAGAAACATTTGGAGAATCACAATTTCCAATAACAGCATACTTGCGATAAGTAGCATTTATATTTCGCAGTTTTTCTTTTAAAATTGTATAATCTTTTTCATCTAAATGAATCGTATCGTTAAATAAATCTCCTGTAAAAACAACGACATCTGCTTTTAGTTCATTTATTTTTTCTACCGTTTTATTAAGCATTTCTTCATGGACAGTAGAACCATATAAAATGTCTGAAAAATGAACAATTTTAGTACCATCATAAATACTTGGTAAATGATTATCGTAAATTGGATACTCATGGACAACAATAAAATTAGTTTCTCCATAGCGAATATAAAGATAAAACACTAGGAGAAAGAATAAAAAAAGAAAGAGTACTTTTTTGAAAATGCTTTTCTTTTTAATAGGTTGTATCTCTTTTTCATGCATTTCTTTTTCTTCCATAAAACACCTACATTCCTAAAAAGTGCGTTAGAAGTATTAATGCAACAGATATTGTATTATGAAGCATATGAGGAATGACACTTGAGAAAATATTTTCGGTTTCATAATAAGCTTTCGCAAAGAAAAATCCTAAAGAACCATAAGGAACAATAAATAAAATTTCACTAGCATGACTTAAAATATTGGCAAGGGTCCATTCATCAATAGCTGTTATAACATGTAGTCCTCCAAAAATAACAGCACAGAATATTGTATAAGGTATTTCTTTTTTAAAAGCTTTACGAAATCCATAGCGGAAAACAATTTCCTCTAGAAAAGGGCCAATAAACAAAATAGTAGGAATAGAGTACAAAGGCGTTTGAAACAAAACTTCCCTTGTTGTTTGTTCATTTACGGCAATATTTCCCAAGATAGAAGTTACAATTAAATTGGAAATTATCATAACAATCATTCCATAAATCCAATAAGTAAATCCTTTATTCAATACTTTTTTAGGTTCTTTCAAAAAACTCTTCCATTGTTTTATTAAATCTTTTCGAATAATAAATAAAATCACCAAAAGAGTAAAAACATAGACAGCTAGATAAGATAAATTTTGAATCCAGAAGTTATCACTTAATAACCCTGTTTTAAGTAGGACTGCAAATAAATTAGGACAGATGAGATAGTATAAAAGGAAAAGAAGTAGACTAAATAGAATTCCTTTTGTAAAATATTTTATTTTTTCCATATTAATCAATATACCCTAAAGACTTAAGTCTTTCTGTAATCTTTGCTTGTGATGCGTAGCCGATAATTCGGTTTAAAGTTGTTTTTTCTACCCCTTCACTAAAGAATATAGTAGTAGGAGTTCCTGAGAAATTAGCATATTTAGCTAACGTTTGCGCTTCTTCATTATTAATTCCTGTAATATTTAAAACATAAGCTTTAAAATCAACAGCTTTTAAAGTACGATCAAGTTCTGGCAAATATTGTTCACAATGGCTACATCCTGTTTGGCTAATTACAAGCACAAAGTTTTCTTTATTATTAATTTTGGTTTCTAAGTCGGAAGCCTTAATGTTGATAAGCATAGACTTTTCGTTAGGATGAAAAGCTAACTTATAAATCAAAAAAGCACCAAGTAAAACAACAACCAGACTTATTCCTGAAAGCAAAATAATGTTTTTTTTATTTATCATTTAAATCACCATATAAAATATACCATAGTTTAGAGTCTTTCGCAATTTGTTTATGCTAAGAAAGTTTTCTTTACAAAAATTATTTTTCTTATATAATAAGCATTTAGGTGAGTGAATATGGCATATAATAAACTAACTTTTGAAGAATTAAAAGAGATTTCTAAAAGAATAAAAGAATTAATAAGTCAAAGAAAATATGAAGAAGCATTAGAATTATGTACAGATGAAATTTGTGAACAAGATGTAATTATATTATCTCAAAAAATAACAATATTGATAAAAATGGACAGATGTGAAGAAGCATTAGAATTATGTACAGTTGAAGGTTGTGAACAAAGTGACGTGATTCAAGACCAAAAAATAACCATATTATTTATATTAGAAAGATATGAAGAAATAGTAGAAGAATGTGATAAAGGATATAATAGATGGAAAAATAAGAGATTTGTTCAATCAAAGCTAATAGCAATAAGTCATATTATAAAAAAATTAATAAGAGGAGAAAGATATGAAGAAGCATTAGAGTTATGTACAGATGAAAATTGTAAACAAAATGAAGCAATTCAGGGTCAAAAAAATTATATAGAATATTTGATTAAGAAAATTTCTTTAGTGGATGAAAATGAAAAAATAACCTATACTGAAAAATTTAAAAATGAAGTTAATGAAATAATATGCAAAACTGGAGAAAATGAAATAAATTTAAATTTAACTAGAATCTATTTTGGGGATATTACAATAGAAGAAATATATGATTTACAAGTTGATTCTTGGATGAAGTTAATTTTGCAAATTGCATATTTTGAAAAATATAATAAAAGTTTAGGAATCAAATTAATAAAAAAGGGAATTTTAGAAGAAAAAAGAACTGATAAAGAGAAAAAGTATTTAAATAAATTAAAGGAAAGAATGTTAAATAAAAAGAACGTATTATTTGATTTAGGGTTATATTGCGAAATTTTAAATTGTAGTATTAATTATAATTATGAAAAAAGATTGAATGATCAAGAAATGAATCCAGATAGAAATAATTTAACAGTAAAACCATTTTGCTGTAGAGAAAAAAAGACTTTCAAAAAGGATGTCTCTAGTAAAGATATTAAAACCAATTTTCCAGAATATGCAGATGCTAATATTTTAGTTAAAGAACAAGTAACAAAACAAAGAATAAAAGAATTTATCAAAAACGAAAAGTATCCCGAAGCCATAAAAGAATGTAATCGCTTGTTAAATAAGAAAGAGTGCTTAATGCAGCTAAAAAGTATAGCAATGCAAATAAAGGAGAGATTAAGGAATCAAGAGATTGTGGTAGATGATAATAAAAGAGTTTTAAAATTATGCGAAAAAATAATAAGTTTCGAAATTTCGTAAAATCTATAATTTATTCTATTTACCTAGTTTATTGCTATTTTATGATTAGAAATCAAATGATTTTAAACCTTACCATTGTTGATAAGTGGATGAAATTTTGATTTCTTTTTTATCTTATAGGAAAGTTCATCCAATAGTTAAAAATGGGCATTTGCAAATA
>CARMXJ010000069.1 GCA_949025205.1 uncultured Bacilli bacterium
TGTTGTAGCAAGTACCACAGGAAATTATAGTGGGGTTTATGATATGAGTGGAGGAGCTTGTGAGTATGTAATGGGAGTTTTGTTAGATGCGACTAACACGACTCCATTAAGTGTTGATTCTGGATTTACGACATTCCCAGAAGCCAAATATTATGATGCTTATCCATATGGCACCAGCAGGACTACTTATAATCGAGGAAAATTGGGAGATGCGACAAAAGAGATGGGCCCATTTGGAAGTGCTACGTATGGAACTGAAACAAGAAATATCTGTTCATGGTACAAAGATGAGACATGGTTCATAGCTCCAGAGGCTGCATGGTTCAAACGTGGAGGTTCGATGGATACTGGAACAGGTTCAGGAATATTTGCTTATGCCAGAAGCGGACGTACCAATGGTTCTGCAAATGCTAATGATGGTTTTCGAATAGTCCTTTCTTTCTAATAAAAATATTTTAAAAAAGTAGATTAGTTAAAATACAGTCTACTTTTTTTGTACTCCTTTATTAAGTGGATTTCCAAAAGAATCATATAGTATAGTAAGGAGGAGCATATGAAAAAATTAAAAGTATATGTCTATGCTATTTCAAAAAATGAAAGCAAGTTTGTAGAAAAGTATGTAAAAAGTATGAAAGAAGCCGATGACATTTATGTATTTGATACAGGTTCCACAGATGATACTGTAGAAAAACTAAAATCTTTAAATGTTCATGTAAAAGAAGAGTTAATCACGCCTTTTCGGTTTGATGTTGCCAGAAATAAATCATTAGAGATGGTTCCAAAAGATGCAGACATTTGTGTTTGCACAGACTTTGATGAAGAATTTGAACCAGGTTGGAGAGAAAAATTAGAGAATGTCTGGAGAAAAGAAAATCCAACGCGTGTAGAATACTTATACAATTGGAGTTTTGATACATATGGAAATCCTGCAACCACATTTTATATGTCAAAAATTCATAAAAGAGATGCTTATACATGGTATCATCCTGTTCATGAAGTATTGAAATGTTTAGAAGAACAGGAAAAAAGTGTAGTAGTAGAGGGAATGGTTTTAAATCATCATCAAGATGTAAACAAAAAAAGAAGTAGTTATCTCCCTCTTTTAGAGGAGTCTGTAAAAGAAGACCCACTAGATGACCGTAACATGCATTATTTAGGAAGAGAATACATGTATTACGAAAAGTGGAACGAAGCGATCGATACCCTAATTCGACATCTTAATTTAAAAAGCAGTACTTGGAAAGATGAGCGGGCGGCATCTATGCGCTTTATTGCAAGGTCTTATTTAGGACTAAAAAGACCAATGGAGGCAAAAATGTGGCTAGAACAGGCGATAAAAGAAGCACCTTATTTAAGAGAAGGGTATGTAGAATTAGCAGGTCTTTATTATGAAGAAAAAAATTACGAAAAATCTTATCATTATTTAAAACAAGCAAGTTTAATAAAAGAAAAACCAAAAACATACATCAATGAAGATTTTTGTTGGAACTCTTACTTTTATGATATGCTAAGTATATCAGCATACTTTATAGGGAAAAAAGAAGAAGCATTAGAAAATGCACGTATGGCACATCAATTAAATCCATTAGAAAAACGAATTGAAAACAATATAAAACTAATCGAAGAAAAACTAAAAAAGCCTGAGAATTAATCACTCTCAGGCGTTATTAATTTGGCATGAACAACAAGTCTTTGATTTTCTCCTGTGCAAGTAGAAAGAGTTAAAAGCTTATCACTTGGCGTTACTTCAACTCCAAAGTCTTCTATACTTCTACCTTGAATTAAATGAATAAATTCGTTAAACTCATCATCATTGGCAAAATACGTTTTTAAATAATCTTTTGTTTTTGGAGTTTTATAAATAGAGAAAATTTGGTACTTATTGCTTTCATATATCGTATCAAAAGAAATGACTAAATTCTCTGGATTTTCGTACCATGTCTTCTTATAGACATTAGAAAGTGTTCCAAACATGACATCACTATAATACATATTATGTCCATAAATAATCGTATTAGAATCAAGTATAGTTGTAGAGTTACGATAATCCATAAATATCCAACCATTTTTATCTTCTTCATTAAAAATATTGTGTTTTAAATAATAATCATTATCATGGGATTGTACAACGGGATAATCAATACTTGTATTATTTACACGAAGCCATCCAACAGCATCTTGGTTCATGGAAAGGAGAGAAACAATATAATTATTTTGAATTTCTTTTCCTGTAATATTTTCAATTTCTGGTAAATCTTCTTCTTTTGTCTTTTCTATTTTCACTTTAATATCCTCTTGCATTTGAGTGACTTGTTGTAAAGACATATAATTGCTTACTCCAATATAACCGATAATGGTTAGAACAATAATAATAGCTAAAACACCACACACTTTTAACATGTTCATAAGGATTTGCATAAACAAATTATTAGACAAATATTCCTTCGAATAAACAAGGGAAATATGTATTTTATTTTTCTTTATTTTTTTATTTAATCTCTTCAAATAATCAATGGTTTTATAATCTTTAATATCTGCATAAATTAGTATACGGATATTTTTGATTCTGTTTTCATTTAAAACTTCTAAAATATATTCTAAATCTTTCTTTACATAAACATCTAAATGAATCGTTTTTAAATAATTATTCAAATTACAAAAAGCAAAAAAATCATCTCGATCTTCCTCTGTCAATATTTCGTTAATGCGAATATTCATTTGATAAAAAATTTTAGAAAAATTGGTTAAATTGTTGTTTTGCATAAAAGAGCTAGGATAGAAAACTTCTGAACGTGCTTCGGCGTGAATTCCATTTTTATCAAACATTTCCAGCATAAATGGTTGTATACTATGTGCTTCGATATAATTTATGTTTTTGTTTTCAATCACTTTTTCGTAAAGCGTATAAGGAAGAATACCTTTTTCACGTATACAAATGGCGGTGATATAAGAATTTTTATTTAAAAGATCCATTAAAAATAAAGCAAGTTCATAAGTATCTATTGTAGCACGATAAATGTTTTTCTCTTGACAAAGTTCTTCTATAAAGCTCGAAATCGACTTTAGATTTCCTTTTAAATACTGGGGTGTAAATACCATATCTTTGTCTTTTTCAAAATTAGAATTGGTAAGATTTGGATTTGTTTCTGGTGTATTTTTACTTGTAAAGAAAATAGCATCATTTGTAACACTAATTTGTATTCTTTGCATAAAAATCACCACCAAATTTATTCCTATCTTTTATATAATAACACAATTTTACACATTTTTATAAAAAAATATAGATTTTACGAATTTTTATGCTATAATGAAGACATACTAATAGTAAAGTAGAAAGAGGTATTTGAAATGAAAAAAGTTATAGGCTTAATCGTTTTAGCAATGATGGTAGTATTACCAATGACAGTTAATGCAAAAATTATTTTTGAAGAAAGTGTAAAAGGAGTAGACGGAAAACCAGGAAGTAAAGATGGTTTCTACTGTGACGAAGTTGACCAAGCAAGCAAAACAAAAACTTGTTATATTGTAGGAAGAACAACAGAAGGAGATACAATTTCAAAATTTACAGCACAATTAACATTACAAAATATGTCTATTAAATCTGTTACAGCAAATGCACCTTGGACAAATAATTCAAACGGGACGAACTTATCTTTTGAGGCATCAACAAATGTTTCGGGAGATAAATTTACAATTGCCACAATTGTATTTGAAGTAAATAATTTAGCTGAAAAATGTGCTCTTCAATTTATTCCTTGCTTCACTGAAAATGGAAATTATGGTTGTGGAACAAATGTAACAGTTACTGAAAGTTATGTTTGTAGAATTGTTGATGGAAAATACTATGGTAAAAATGGAAATGAAGTAACAGAAGCTGTTTACAATGCAGAATGTGTAAATAACCCTCAAACTGGTAGTTCAGTACCATATGTAGTAATCATTGCAGGAATCGCATTAGCAGTTATTGTATTTACAGTTTCTCGTAAAAATACAAAGCTATACAAAATATAAGAAAGGCAAAAGTCTCCTTAAATTGGGAGATTTTTTTATTGAAAAAATCATAGGGTTAAGATACAATAAAACTATAATAAGGAGGAAAAAATGAAAAAGAAAGAAAAAATCCTCTCAACCAGAACTAGTCTGGGGGGGGG
>CARMXJ010000070.1 GCA_949025205.1 uncultured Bacilli bacterium
TGAATCCCTTTGGGGGATTCTTAGTGAAAAACGTAGTTTTTTACTTTTTCTTGTTTACTATTTCTTTAAATTCTAATCCTCTTTTTTCAAAATCTGGGTATTGGTCCCAAGAGGCACAAGCAGGACTTAAAAGAATAATATCGCCTTCTTGGCTTAATTCATATGCTTTTTTTGTTGCTTCTATTAAAGTATCCAAAACGAATACTTCTTTGTTATTTTTTATAGCAAATTCTTTTAGTTTTTCTTTCGTTTCTCCGTAACACAAAATGGCTTTTACATGGGTTAGAGAAGAACTGATTTCATCGAAAGGAATGTTTCTGTCTAATCCTCCCATTATAAGAAGAGTAGGTGCTTCAAAAGAATTTAGAGCAATAATAGTAGATTCATTATTTGTTGCTTTAGAGTCGTTATAAAATTTCCGACCCTTTAGTTCTCGGACAAACTCTATTCGATGTTCAACGCCATTAAAAGTACTTAAAAATTCTTTTATCTCTTCGTTACTTACTTGAAACATTTTGGCAATTAAAATCCCTACCATACAGTTTTCATAATTGTGCATTCCTTTTATTTTAATCGAGTTGCAATCAATCACTTTTTCCTTGTGATAAAAAATTTGGTTATCTTTTAAATAGATGTCTGCCTCTTTTGTTTTTGAAAAGTACATCTTTTGGGATACGATATTTTCGGTAAGTTTTAAAACGTCTTCATTATCTTTGTTTAAAATAGCAATACTTTTCTCTGTATGGTTGTTAAATATTTTCTTTTTCATTGCTTTGTATTTTTCATACGAACCATGGAAATCGAGGTGGACTTCACTTAGGTTTGTGATTACACTTATGTCCGTTTTAAATTGGTACATATCACAAAGTTGGTGATCGGAAATTTCTAAAACTAAAATATCTCCTTTTTTTATGTCTGGAACGATTGTAGCTAGGGGAGTTCCAATATTACCACCAACATGAACACGATGTTTCTTTTTTAACAATTCATAACAAATAGTTGTTGTGGTTGTTTTTCCGTTAGAACCTGTAATCCCAATAATCGTAATGTCTTTTGGAAGGAGTGGATAACTTGCTTCTAACTCGTTTATAATAGGAATATTTAAAGATCTTGCTTTTACAAGAGCAGAGTGGTCGCTTTTAATGGCTGGATTTTTAATAATATAATCAAAAGAAGAATCTACTAAATTTTCTTGTTCTTGTGTTATTTTGATTTGTATTCCTAAATTTTCTAGTTCTTCTACTGTGTTTTTTTCTTGTTCTTTTATATCACTTATGATAATTTCGTTTTGATATTTAGATAAAAGTTTTGCTATTGCAATTCCGCTTCTTGCCATACCTAAAATTAATATCTTTTTTTGTTCTATCATTTTAAAAAACCTCCATTATTTTTATGTCATTTCTTTCTTTTTAAAATTATATGCTTATTATAGACTATATTGTGATGATTTTCTATAAAATATTTTTTGCATAATTTATATTTTTCTGGTATATTTATGAATAGGAAAGGTGTGAAGATTTTGAAAAAGATTTTAGTGTTGGCAAGCATGGTTTTATTGTTTGCTGTAGGATGTGGAAATGAAACCAAAACAATGACTTGTACAAGAACAATGAATCAAAATGGTATGAATGCGGATTTACGTTACGAAGTAGATTACAAAAAGGATACTGTAACAAAAGTAAAATCAACCGAAAAAATCACGATTGATGGTGATAATGAGCTATTAGAAACTTATAGGTCAACTGTTGAGGCTACTTATGCACCATACAAAGATGTAGAACATTATAATTATACTGTAGGAGTACAAGGCAATACGTTAACTAGTATTGTAGAGATTGATTATGAAAATATTGATACAAACAAAATGCTTGAAATTGATTCAGCAAATGGCCAACTAATTAAAGACGGAAAAATTAAACTTGATGATTTAAAAAGCGCTTATGAATCTGCTGGAATTACTTGTGAAAAATAAATTTAAAAACGACTATAATAGGTCGTTTTTTGTATCCGGAAAATCCCCAGTTCTATCAGTGGTTCTAAAAAGCGTTTGCGTCCAAATACAGAAGAAAAATAATATTTAAACAATTAAAAGTAGATATAAGAAAAATAATAAAATTAGCGATGAAGTTCGAACTTATACTTGTGAAAAAAAAGTTAAATTGTTATTATTGCGTAAAAACAAGATAGACATTTTGGTACTGAAGTCATTAGATCATTACTAGAATATGTTTATAAAGAGTTTAATTTAGACGGAATGGAATTAAATGTTTATGCAACTAATTTAAAAGCAATCCACTGCTATGAAAAAGTTGACTTCGTAAAAGATGGTATAGGTGAAATCGAAAGCAAAATTCACATGAGCATATTTGGATGATATTCCAGGCATTCAAAAATGAATTCCTTTGTTTGCTTCTTAGTGAAGAAAGGTAGTTTTTTTACTTCTTTTAGTGTGTTATAATATATTAATATATAAGAGTATGAGCGTAGGGTATACTGATGGATTATTTAGAAGAAACTGTTATAAATAATGAATATGATTATTCCAATATTGTGCCTGCAGTTGAAAATATTACATATATTATTCAGTACTGTGCTCAGATTTATAATCATTTCTTAAAATTAAGTGAAGAAGATGAAAACAAAAATGAAAGATTGAAATAATTTAAGAATTATAGTTATAAAAAAGTTATAGTGAAGGATTTGAGGTTAAAATAAGACAAAAACTATAATATTATTTCATGTAAAACTTATAGTTCATTTATTGGATCAGTAAATAGTGGGCAGCTTTTAAATGTTGATAGTTTAGAAATTAGTCTAAATTTAGATTATAAGAGAGGGAAAAATGATAGTTTGAATAATCATGAAAATTTATTCAGTATTACGTTTAAACCTTACGGCGTTAGATTAGTAAGAAAAGCAAACTAAAAACAAATGGATATGGATCAATAGAAAATAATTTAAATGAAATGTTAAAAAAATTTCCTGTTGCTAGTACTATTTTCTGCTTTAAGTAATGATAGGAGACAAAAAAACATAGTAAAAAAGGCGAAAGGGATGATGATTAATTATGTATAATAGTGCAATTAGAGTTGCAAACAAAATTATTACTTATGATGACTTATTTGAAATATTTGTTCAAATGAATGAAAAACTAATATATTATAAAAAAATAAACAATATGGAAGAAAAGAAAAATCATATGTTAGAGTATAATTATCAAAACTGGAGCTTTAAAGATAATGGAAGTAGACTACAATTTGATGTGAATTTTTATGATGATACTCAAGTAAAATTTGATAATTATAATAACTTTATTTCAGTACTTAATCGTAGATTGGAAGAAATAAAACTTGCTAATAAAAATCAAGTCTTTTTTGATAAAAGTTTAAAAAAATT
>CARMXJ010000071.1 GCA_949025205.1 uncultured Bacilli bacterium
CATTTGAGACATTTTCAAAAGTTAACTGTTAAGACATTATCATAAATTAATCATATAACTTGTAAAGTTTCTTTCCTTAATATAGTAAAAAGGAACAAAATATAGTATAATCTTTTTAGGAGGTTTAACGTGAAATATCCAAATCATATTGAAAAAAATTACAAAAACCCCCTAAGTTATAAAAATCGTGGAATGGATTTGGAAGAAGATTTAAATAGTACAAACGAGTACTATCTAGAAAAAGACATCGCTCTTATTTTTAAAAAACCAACTCCCATTGGAGTAGCTAAAGTGTCTTACTCTCCCAAAGGAAAAGTAATAGAACGTGCTTTTTTTAAAGAACCCTCTACGCTAGATTACAATGGTTTATATAGAGGTAGTTACATTGAATTCGATGCCAAAGTAACAAAAAATAGAACTTCTTTTCCACTTGCAAATATTCATCCACATCAACTAGAACACATAAAAAAAGTCATAAAACATAAAGGTATTGCATTTCTAATCATTCGAATAAATGAGATTGTATACTTACTAAGAGGAGAAGATTTACTCTCTTATATAACTTCTCACAAGCGTAATAGTATTGAATACGAATTTATTAAAGAAAAGGGGTATATGATTAAATATAGTTTTAATCCATCACTGGATTATTTAAAAATAGTAGATCATGTATATTTTAAGGAGGAATAAAAATGGCAAAATTAAAAATAGTAAACAAATTAAAAAAGAAAACAAACCAAAAAGGAAATCTAAAAACAAAAAGCAAAAAAAGAAAAGTAGGTAGCATTTTCTTAACGATTTTTATGTTTTTAGGAATTCTTGCTTTGATTATGGTTTTGGTTTTTAGCATTTATATTATAACAACAGCACCTGATTTTAATACAACAAAGCTTTACAATAAAGAAGCAACGATTTTAAGAGACAAAGATGGTGTTGAAATTACCCGCGTGGGTACAGAAAACCGAGTTCTTGTAACGTTTGCGGATTTACCACAAGTATTTATAGATGCGCTAGTGGCAACCGAAGATGCAAGGTTCTTTCAACATAATGGTGTTGATGCGGCACGTTTTTTAAAAGCAAGTATTAAACAAGCTATGGGACAAGATGATGCAGGTGGAGCTTCTACTCTAACCATGCAAATTGCCAAAAATACATATAGCGAAAAAGAAACAAAAGGAATAAAAGGAATTATTCGTAAATTTACAGATATTTACATGGCTGTTTTTAAAATTGAAAAAGCATATACCAAAGAAGAAGTTATTGAATTTTACGTAAACTCACAATGGTTTGGATATGGAAGTACCAATTACGATGGAATATATGGAATTGAACAAGCGAGCCAAACGTATTTTGGAAAATCTATTTCAGACATTTCTCTACCAGAAGCCTCTATTCTAGTGGGAATGTTTAATAACCCTGCTTGGTTCCATCCCGTAAGAAATCCAAAAAATTGTAAAGCAAGACAAAAAGTTGTTTTAGATTTAATGGTTAGACATGGATACATTACCGAAGAAGAAGCAAAAAATGCAGCAGACATCCCTATCGCTTCCCTATTAAAAGACTCAAAAAATGACAACAAAACAGATAGTTCTGGATTACAACCATTTATTGAATATGTTTTAAACGAAGTAGAAGAAAAAACAGGAATGGACCCAAGTGTCGTTCCAATGGATATTACAACTACTTTAGATAGAAGCATCCAAGATGTCTTAACTTCTTTTGAAAAAGGAGAACTTTACAAATTTAAGGATGATATAGTGCAAAACGGAATTGCTGTTACCTCAACCGTAGATGGTTCTATACTTGGACTTGCCCCTGGAAGAAATTATATAAAAACAGGAACCAATCGTGCCATTACCAAAAGACAACCTGGTTCAACCGCAAAACCAATTTTTGACTATGGACCATTAATTGAATACAACAATGCCTCTACAGGAACAACCTTTATTGATGAACCTTATACCTATACAACGGGAGGAACTATAAGAAACTATGATGGCAAACACAAAGGATTAATTACCATGCGGGATGCTCTAATTGATTCACGTAATGTTCCGGCATTGCAAGCATTCCAACAAGTATCGGAAGCAAACAAAATTGAATTCATTCATAACTTAGGCATTGATTATGGTGAAAATTTATATGAATCAGCATCCATTGGAGGATTTGATGGAGTAAGTCCCCTTCAAATGAGCGCCGCTTATGCAGCTTTTGGTCGCGGTGGCTATTACATCGAACCTTATTCCTTCACTAAAATTATTTACTTAGAAAACGAAGAAGAATATACATATAAATATACAAAAACTCGTGTTATGAGCGAAGAAACTGCTTATATGATTACAAATATTTTAGTAGATGGTGGAAAAGGTGTTGGAGGAAACATTAGAGTAAATGGCACCGACATTGCTGCAAAAGGTGGTACTACCACAATTGAAGAAAGTGAAGCAAGAAGATTAGGTATTTCTACCAGTGCAACGCCTGACCACTGGAACAATGTATATACCCCAGATTACTCGATTTCTCTATGGTATGGATACGATAAATTAACCGAAGGATACAATACCTCTTCACAAGGAAGTCGCGCAAGACGTGATATCATGGTTGCTGTTGCAAGTAACATACTAAAGCCAAATTCTAGATTTACAAAACCTAGCAGTGTGGTAGAAGCAACTATTGAATTTGGCACCATCCCACTACAACTTGCAAGTGCCAATACACCAGATCATTTAAAAAAGACAGAATTATTTAAACAAGGAACAGAGCCTACTACGGTATCAAATAGATTTGATACTTTAGCTGCCCCTACTAACGGAAATTCATTAGTAAACGGTTCTTCCATTACTTTAACTTGGAATCCAATTGCAACTCCAGATGCTATTGATACTAATAAATTACAAACTTATTTTATGGATAATTACAAAACAGCAACAACAAGTTTTGCTGAGAAATATTATAACGAACGGCTTGCTTACAATACAGGTAATATTGGAACTATTGGTTATCAAGTATACTTGGAAAATAAAGATGGCTCACTAATAAGCCTCGGTTATACAGACAAAACAACATATACTTATGTAGCGACTGAAGCTGCTAATTACAAATTTGTAATCAAAGCAAGTTATAGCATTTTTAAAGCGAATATGAGCGATGGTCTTACCATTACGGCTAATCTAACAAGTACAACAAAACCAAATGATCCAAATGTTCCTGATGAAGATACAGATAACAATCCAACAAAGCCAAATAATCCTGGATCTAGCACTGGAACAGGAAATAACCAAACAACAACAGGAACTGGGCAAAAGCCAAACAACTAAAAGGGGCTGTCCGGAAATTAAATGATTAATTTCTAGACAGTCTCTTTTCTTTT
>CARMXJ010000072.1 GCA_949025205.1 uncultured Bacilli bacterium
TGGTGGGCCTGGGGGGACTTGAACCTCCGACCTCACGCTTATCAGGCGTGCGCTCTAACCAGCTGAGCTACAAGCCCATTTTGTCTCAGTGACTATTTCATTTTATACTATTTTGATTGTTATTGCAAGTGTTTTTTTGAAATTTTTACACTGATATCATATTATATTTTTCTTTTTATATTAATTTCCATATTTTTTAAAATTTCATATGTTTTTTGTGTTTCTTCTTTTATCTTGTTTGTATCAAAATTGATTGTGTTTAAGGCTTCTTCTATAGCGGCATCATAATCTCTTTTGTATTTATCGTTTAATGCATGCCAGTTAATATTTTTAAAATAAGGAATGCATTCTTCGTAATAGGGAAGATTTTTTTGAAGCATCAAAACGGCAATTACAGGGTATCCTGGATATCCTTGCCAGAAACTTGCATTATCTGTAGAAGAATAGTTATTTTCTTGCCATTTTATTTCATAAGTTTTTTTGTTATCAGAAGAATGAACGGTTGCCATATTTTCTTTCATTTCAATACGATTATCTGCTATACAAGAGTATGCTTCATAAATTTTAGCTATTGGAGGAATCTTTTCCATTTTTCATCACCTATAGCTAGTTTACTATAATTTTATTTCTTTTGGTAGATTAAAATTGCATCTTTTTTTCTGCTTTCGTTACGTAGAAGACCTTTTACACCCATAATGGAGTGAGATTCAATTTCTAGCCCTGGAAATAAGTATTCTCTATTTTCAAAGTCATAAATTGGACTCCAATCTTCTTGGTAGCCTTGATAAAATGATGTTTCGTATAAGCAACTAATGAGTAATTTTCCATTTTTATTTAGAGAAGCAATTGCATTGTTTACCATTTTTTGAATAGAGTCGGCATCTATTAAATGCGTTGCGATGTTCGATAGCCAGATATTGTCATATGTTTCTTCTAGCGAATCATTGATAATATCACCTATTTGAAATTTTATTTTGGCTTTTTTTAATTTTTCTTTTGTTTCTTGATAGGCTATTTCGCTTTGCAAATAAGGGTTGCTACCTATAATAACTTCTGTTTGCTCTTCATCACTGTAATAAAATAAGTTCTTTCTTATTTCAATTGGGTCTATTGTTTCCATTAATTCATCCCATACAAGATAAGATTCATAGTCAAGAATACGCAATATTCCTTTTAAACGCTTGTAAATTTCTTTTTTAAATACATTTTTGTTGTCTTGGCAATATCTAGGATAATCATGATAACGTAAGAAATTCAGTAATTCCTCTCTTTTAAGCTCTAAGATTGCAGCTATTTTTAAATAAATATAAAATTTACTGTAGGGATTTGTATCAAATAGAGTTACTTTTTTCGCATCAAAAAGAATAGCGTTGATTAATTGGTCTCCTGAGGAACCAACGGTTAGTAACGATTTGTCTTTTAAATCAAAATAGTTAATATAACCAGAAATATTTTCAGTAGTAAAAGGATAAAGAAGTGAAAAATCTTTTGAAAACTCTTCCAGAAAATATCCTTCACATTTTTTTATTACATTATTTAAAAGCACTTCAAAATAAATATTATTCATACCAAAATTTCCCTTTTTATTTGATTTTGCGTGTTATCCTACCATAAATACGTTTAAAAAGCAAATTTTTGATTATACAAGTAGGAAATCAATTCAACTTTATGACTTTAATTTAAATGCGTTTGTTGTACTTTTTTTAATAATCTCTAAAGTTTTTAAATTTAGTTTTTCTTTGTTAAGAGGGTGAAAGGTAACTTTTTTGGTATCTAAGTTTCTATTCATTTCGATTAATTTTTGATTTTTTTCAATTGTTTCTTTGTTTTGCATTAGCTTTTCTTTTATTTTCTCATTTTGTTTATTTAGTAGAAAGTTTTCGATAGAATTACAAGAAGCGATTTTTGCAGCGGTTATTATTCCAATCCCATTAATTCCTTTTATATTGTCACTTTTATCTCCTGTTAAAGATTTAAATAAGACATACTGGTTTGGCAAAATGGAATACTTTTTATATAGTTCTTCAATGGTGTATAAATGGCTCTTTTTTCCTCTAGGTATATAAAGAGTTATACGATTATCAATTAATTGGAAGAAATCAGTATCTGTAGAAACAATAGTAAATTCATAGTTTTTTTGTTGTGTTATTATGGATGCAATATAATCGTCTGCTTCATTTTCTATTACTTCTTCATAGAATATATTTAAAAAATTTAAAGCTTTTTTGATAAGTGGAAGTTGAGAAAATGGGTTTTCTGGTTCTGGAACCGTTTCATAGTTTTTCCGATTTGCTTTGTAATTTTTGTCCCATTTTAAATTGTTTGTCTTACTTGTTTCACTATCAAAAATAACTATAATAGAGTAGGGAGTAAAGGTTTCAATTATCTTTTTTATACTTCCAATAAACCCAATGACTCCTTTTATTTCTTGTCCCAGTTCATTTTTAATCGAAGCAGGTATTCCATAAAACATTCTAAATAATAAATTGTGCCCATCTATTATTACAATTTTTTTCATTTTTCCTCCTTTAAACTAAAAAGGCAGATATGATTTTTGTCATACCTACCTCTAGGGTCTAGCGTAAATTGCTAGAATTGTATAAAAATTAATGGTGTCCCCTTAGGGATTCGAACCCTAGACCCACTGATTAAGAGTCAGTTGCTCTACCAACTGAGCTAAGGAGACAAATATATGTATTACGGTTTTTATTATAACATAAAATTTTTAAAAGTGTTAAATAATTTCATTAAAAGGTATGGCAATCGCATAAAAAATATCGTTAAAAACTATTGACATAGGACTAACTCGG